>JACQHO010000232.1 GCA_016198945.1 Nitrospirota bacterium
CTGCATACCTTTCTGACCAAAGATCCCCTGGAAAAGGTCATGGCTCATTACGAGAAACTGCTCGAAGAGAAGGGACTGACCCGGAGCGAGATTGAAAAAACGTATCGCTACGGCGGCGATGACGATCCCGAGCCGGCTTACATCGGCCGGGGCGGCGGCTTCATTTTAAAAAAGGCCGACCGGCCCGATCTCAAGGCCCCCCTCGTCCTGATTTCGGTCTATGAAGACAAGGTGCTGGAAGGAACGGCCATCACGATCTCCGCCCCGAAATGAGAGCCCTCCTTCCGCAGATTCCCCTCTTTGCCGACCTGGAACCGGCCGAGATTGATCTTCTCTATCGCCTCGTCAAAACCCGTGTCTATTCAAAGGGCGCGATGATCCTTCAGGAGGATGATCCCGGAGACGCCCTGTTCATGATCGTTTCGGGACGGGCCAAGGTGGTTCATCTTTCCGAGGACGGGCGCGAGATCATTCTGGATATTCTGGGCCAGGGCGATTTTTTCGGCGAGATGGCGCTTCTGGATCAGGAGCCCCGTTCGGCCAACGTGACCGCGATCGAGCCCTCGGAGTTGTTGGTGCTTGAGCGGTCCGCGTTTTTGGGCCAGGTGGTGCGCGAGCCGAAAATCGCGATCAAAATGCTGATCGAGTTAAGCCGGCGGCTGCGTCGCGCGGATGAGAAGATTCAGGATCTGGTGCTTTTGGACGTCTACGGGCGCGTGGCCCGCGCGCTGCTTCGCCTCGCGAGGAAGCAGGGGAGGCCGCTGGAAGACGGGTGTATTATTACCCGGCGGCCGACCCATCAGGAATTGGCCGACATGGTCGGCGCCTCCCGTGAGACCGTCTCGCGCGTCCTGGCCGATCTGAACCGCCGCGGCGTCGTTCGGAGCAACGGGAGGGCCTTGATTATCGAGAACGGCGAGGAGATGCTCCAACGCGTCCGGCGAGGCCATCGGCCGGGTCGCGTCGGACTTGCTTAGGATCCGGTTTATTGATTCGACACGGCAACGCTATTTTGGTACGATATCGGCCGCTGTCTTGCGCAGGTACTGGAGAAATGTTGGAGCGATGTTGAAAGCCTGCAGGACTGCCGTCGTTCCGATCCTTCTGACCTTGCCGGTGGGCATCGGTCTATTCGTCCCGGCCGCGGATGCGGACGACTTGATTTTTGCGGCGGGAGTGAAAGAGCAGTTTGTTACATTGAGACGAACCTTGAAGCTCGAGGCGCAAACGACGGGTGAAACCCGGCGCACCGAGACGCCTCCTTCCGATGCGACCTGGCGGCATGCGCTGGTTTTGAGCGCTTCCTACGGTCGTTGGTTCGTCGGAGCGGAAGCGGCGACATCGAGCCTCACGATTTCAGAGCAGCCGGCTTCTTACTCGACTCGGCTCTTCTTTCAGAAATCGAAGGTTGATCTTGATGAACTGAATCTTGCCCTGGGTTATAACATCATGACGGGGGTGAGCCCCTACATCGGTTATTTGCAACACGGGCAGAAGACCGATCTCAAATGCACGGGCTGCACGACCACGGTCAATCTGAGTGATATCGGACCGGGTCTCCTGGTTAATTTTCCCGCGGCGGGCAGTCGTTGGGCCGCCTACGTCAACCTGGCCTTGATACAGGGTTTTTCGGTCGAGGGAGGGTTCAGTTATGCCGGCATCCGGATGCCGCTGGTGGCGGTCGCGGGATTCGCTTATCGGAGGATTGATTATCCCTCGGAAGAAATCTCCTGCGGTCAGACCGGTTTTTTCTGTTTCAGGGAACGGGACGTGATCAGCGGCCCGATCCTGGCGGTTCACTATGTTTTTTGAGATCGAAGGTATGGAGGGCATTTCATTGGATCAACGGGACTCAAAGGAGGAAGCCATGAAACGACAGAATAGAACCGGAATCATTTTGGGAATCATTTTCGCGGCCTTGCTGCCGCTCGCCCTCGGCGGGTGCGCCGGCAAACAGCCCGCCGGCGCCCAACCGCCGGAATGGGTGACCAAAGGCAGCGGCGCCTTCAAGGACGCGGGCAGCAAGGTGTTCTACGGCGTCGGGGCCGTCACCGGCGTTCGAAACAGGCCGTTGGCGCAGACCTCCTCGGAAAACCGCGCCCGGGCCGAAATCGCCAAGATTTTTGAAACCTACACCGCGTCGCTGATGAAGGATTACGCCGCCTCCACGACAGGCGGGGGGGCCGTCACCGGCGCTTCGGCCACGAGCGAAGAGCAGTATATCGAGCAGGCGATCAAGACCTTTTCGTCCGCGACCCTGAACGGGGTCATGATCATTGATCACTGGACCGATCCGTCGGACGGGACGCTTTACTCCCTGGCCCGCCTGGATCTCGATAGTTTTCAGAACAGCCTCGACAAGATCAAGGAGCTCAACTCGGCCGTCCGGGACTATGTGAAGAAGAACGCCGAAAAATCGTTCGACGGTCTTGCGGCCGAAGAGGAAAAACGGGGCCGGTAAAAATTCGCCGGATGAAGGACATGAGCCTGAACCATCGCATCGCGGTCGGCCTTCTGTTCTTTGCGCTCCTTTTTTGGGAAGCGCGCGGGGCCGGGGCCTACACCCCCAAGGAGATCTATCAGACCATCGGGCCGGGAGTTGTCCTGATCCTGGCCAGCGATGACGGTCGCCTGGGGAGCGGCGGGACCGGCTCGATCCTCCGTGCCGACGGTCTGGTGATCACGAACGCCCATGTGGTGATCAACAAGGAAACGAACCGGCCGTATCGTCGGCTCAGCCTGTTTTTAAAACCGGAGCGCGTGACCGGCAATATGGACAAGGACCTGACCCGTCGTGTCGAGGCGAAGCTTGTGGCCCACGATGCGGCCCTGGATATCGCCCTGCTGCGGATGGAAAACCCGCCCGCGGGTCTGACCGTCGTGTCGCTGGGAAATCCAGAGGAGGTGGCGATCGGGGATCCCGTTGTGGCGATCGGCCATCCCGAAACCGGGGGTCTCTGGACCTTGACGACCGGAACGATCAGCGCCGAGATCGAGAATTTCAACGGGGTGAAGGGGAAGGATATTTTTCAGACCGAGACCAGCTTGAACCGCGGCAATTCCGGCGGGCCGTTGTTGGACGGACGGGGCGCCATGGTCGGAGTAAATACGATGATCTCCCGTAAAGCGGCCGATGGATTGACGATTACTTCAATCAATTTTGCAGTCAAATCAAGCGTCGCGAGGCAGTGGCTGGAAACGCAAGGCGTCGCCATTCCGTACGAATCGCTAGCCGCCGGTTCCGCCCGGCCCCCGACGGCGGCATCTCCGACAGTTCCCCGGTCGGCGGAGAAGGCCGAGGCGTCGGCTCCAACGCCCCCTCCGGCCGCGGAAAAGCCGGCCACGCCGGCTCAGAAGTCGGAGACCGGCCTAAAGAGTCCGGCGCCCGATGTGAAGAAACCGGCCAAAGAGGAGAAACCGGCCGCGCAGATTCTGACTGAAAAACGCCCGTATGATCTGGACCGGCTGGTCGCGGACCGAATGAAAGAGATGGAAGATCTGATGGAAGAGATGAAGGGTAAATTTCGATAGATGAACGATCGATCATAAAAAGGAGAAGATCAATGAGACGGATCTCTTTGAAAGGCGTTTTTGAAACGATTCCGATGTCGCTGATGGGAATTCTCTCGGTCCTGTTGATGGTCGGGCAGATCGGCTGCGCCTCGACCAAAGTGGGGCGGGTCGGGGCCGACACGACGATTGATCTGTCGGGCCGCTGGAACGACGCCGATTCACGCATGGTGGCCGAGGAGATGATCAAGGACGTGCTGGCCCGGCCGTGGCTCGAAAAATTTACCAAGGGGCATGGCGGAAAAGAGCCGACCGTGATCGTGGGAAGCGTGACAAATCGGAGCCACGAGCATATCAACGTCCAGACCTTCATTAAAGACCTGGAACGGGAGCTGACCAATGACGGCCGGGTTCAGTTCGTGGCGTCGAAGTCGGAGCGTGAGGAGGTTCGCGAGGAGCGGCTCGATCAGCAGTCTCAATCCTCCCAGGAAACGGCAAAGGGCCTGGGAAAGGAGATCGGCGCCGACTACATGCTGAAGGGCACGATCAATACCATTCTGGATGAGGCCGAGGGAACGAAGGTCGTTTTCTACCAGGTGGACCTGGAGTTCTTCGATATGGAAAACAATAAAAAAGTTTGGGCCGGTCAGAAAAAGATCAAGAAAGTGATTGAAAAGAGCCGTTTTGGATTCTAATGAGGAGAGGAATACCAGTGCCGCTCATCTTATTATTAGCCCTGCTGGTTCTGTCGGGTTGCGGTCCATCCGGGCAGCTCTACGTCCGAGTGGATGCATTCCAGTCCCGGCAGCAGTTCGCCGAGGCCGATGCCGCGATCGTAAAGCAAAAGGCCGAGTATGGAGCGCGCAACGCCGTTCTCTACCATCTCGACCGGGCCATGATGCTGCATCTGGCCGGCCAATACGCCGAGAGCAGTCAGGCCCTGGCCGAGGCCGAGAACCGGATCGAGGAGCTTTATACCAAGAGTGTCGCGGCTGGAGCCGGCTCCATGCTGGCCAACGACTACACGCTTCCGTATGAAGGCGAGGATTTTGAAAAGGTGATGATCAACGTGATCGCGGCCTTGAACTATGTCTACCTCGGGCAGTGGGATGAGGCGCTGGTCGAGGCCCGGAAGGTGGACCACAAGCTCAATCTCTTCAACGATAAATATGAGAAGAAGAACGTTTACAAACAGGACGCGCTGGCCCAGTATCTGAGCGGGATTCTGTACGAGGCGAAGGGCGAACTGAACGATGCCTTCATCTCGTATCGCAAGGCCCATCAGGCCTACGGCGATTACCGGAAAAATTACGGCACCCCGATGCCCCCGATGCTTCCGGCCGATCTTCTGCGGGTCAGCGAGGCGCTGCGCTTCACCGAAGAGCATCAGGACTATCTCAAACAGTTTCCGGGCACGCGCTGGACGACCGCGAAAGAGCTCAAGGGTCAAAGCGAGGTTGTGTTTGTCAGCTATACCGGCCGGTCTCCGATCAAGGAGGATTTCTTCATCGACGCTCCGATTCCGGACAAGAAGGGCGGGACGTATATCCTTCGCGTGGCCCTTCCGAAGTTCGTGCCGCAGCCCGACCGGGTCAGGACAGCCGAGGTGCATCTCATTCCGGTTGCCGCCGGCTCGGGCGGGGCGATTTCGCAACGGACCGTTCCGGCGGAGGACATCACGGCCATTGCCAGGAAAAACCTGGAGGACCGTATCGCCCGTATTACAGTCAAGGCGGTTGCGCGGGCCACGAGCAAGTACCTGGCATCCCGGACCGCCGAAAAGGAGCTCGGACCCCTGGCCGGACTTGCGAGCAACATCTACGCCGTGGCGACGGAGCAGTCGGACAAGCGGAGCTGGCGCACGCTCCCCGGACAGATTCAACTCGCCCGGATGGTTGTTCCCCCGGGCGCCTATACCGTCGCCGTGGAGTACTACGATCAGACCAGCGGGTTGATCGAGCGGAAAACCTTTCCGGCCATGACGCTGAAAGCCGGAGAAAAACGCTTTCTGGGATACCGGGTCCTGGGCGCTCAATGATGACGGCGGGAGACAGCATGAATTTGAATCGAACGATGCGTCGTGGTCCGTCTCACAGGCGGTTTTCAACCGGTCTGTTTGTGATCGGCCTGATCGCGTTTCTCGGCGTGGCATCCGCGGCACGCGCCGCCGGCCCGCCGGACTGGGTCAACGGATCGAGCAAAAAATATCCCGCCGCCCTGTATCTGAACGGGGTCGGCCAGGCCGATACACGTCAGGCGGCGGAGGACCGGGCCTATGCCGCGATCTCAAAGATCTTTGCGGCCGAGATCAGTTCCAAAACACAGGAATGGGAAAAATATCTCCAGTCGGATTCCAAGGGACGGTCGGAGGACAGCCGACAGATCAGCATTGAGCAGGCGACGCAGGTCTCGACAAAAAAAGTACTGGAAAACGTGACGATTGCCGAGACCTGGCTGGATGAAACGAAGGCGATCTACTATGCGCTGGCCGTGATGGACCGGCAGCATGCCTCCTCGGCGTTGCGCGACCGGATCATGTCGCTTGATCTCAAGGTGGAGGAGCTTTTAAAGCAGACACGGCAGTCCGGTGATAAACTTCAGACCGTGCGCGCTCTTCATTCGGCGGTCGAGAATCTGCTTCTGCGGGAAGCCTATAACACGGAGCTCCGGATCGTCAGTCCGACCGGCAAGGGTTCCGAGGGCATGGTCAGCCTGGCCGTGATCCATCAGGACTTGCGACAATTCCTGGCCAGGAATTTTAAGATTCTGGTGGAGGTGAACGGTTCGCACAGCGACCGGATACGGGCCGCGATCGTCGAGGGATTGAACCGCCGGGGGCTGCCCGTCGTTCCGGCCGGCTCGCCCGCCCCCGATCTTCAACCCGATGTCGTGGTGAGGGGCGCGGCGGCCTTTGAGGCGGTCCAGATGCCCGCGGGCGGAGCGCCGCCGACTCGGTTTGTGCGGTGGTCGGCTACGTTTGATCTGACCGACAAGGCCACCCAGCAGGTGATCGGAAGCGTGGCACGACAGGGGCGTGAGGGACACCTGACGGCCTCCGAGGCCGAGGCCCGCGCGCTGCGAGCGGCCGAAAAAGAGGTGGCCGCCGAGGTCGGCCGCCAGATCGCCGATTTTATTTACGGAAAGGAAGAGAAATGAGACGACACCGTTTTAGCATGAGCATCCTGTTTCTGGGGATTCTTTTAACGATCCTGACCGTCTGGCTCGGCGGCTGCGCCTCGCCGCCCTCCGAGCGCCCCGACCGGGAGAAGATCAAACAGAATGCCGAAAAGGGGATGCAGGATTTGAAGCGCGAAGAGGATCGTGAACGGGACGACTACTGAAATAGCGCCTCGTTTCTGATGATCCACGAAACAAACAACAAAAGACTCGACCCCTTTAAAAACAATTAACCTTGGTGTTCACACTACTTACCTTCCTGGATATTGATCTTGCAATTGGTATTATTGATGCTTCACCATGGTCCGAGAATTCAGAAGGATTGACTGTAGTTAATAAATTGAAATCATTGCGCCAGAACAATAAAATTGTTTTTGGTTTTACAACGTCGTTTGATTCGGCAGGTGAGTGGCGTTATTACGAAGGAATGATTGTCATAGATTTAAACTCCATTGGGCATCGAGCGTTTGCATTATATAGACTTTCTGCTCTTCTTGTTCATGAAGGAACACATGCTGCGTTTGGCCATGAAGGAATAACATTTGCCCAAGAACGACGTGCATTTGATAATGCGTACCATTTTGAAATTTCGCTTTATGGAGCCAAGGCTCTTCCGTATTTTCCAGTTTGGACCCCTGATAGTTTTATCGAAGAAAGGTATCACGTTAATGCTCCTGTTAATTAGATCGAAACAAATTGTCTTGAATCTTTTGGCTTTTTCCATGTTGTGCGCAAGTTCACCACTTTCACAAGCAGCAACTGATCGTTCCAAAGCGGAACTCAGGGGCCCGGTCCAGTCAGTCCTCCGGGAGGTCTCATTTTTTATTGAGGATTTGGGGTCGCTTAAAGAGCGACGACAATCGGTTGTGTTTGTTGCCTATGATCGGGATGGGAGACAGAGCCAAATCATTCTCTATGGAAAAGAGGGTATTGTTTCAAGCGAAGTGAAGAACGTTTATGATAGTACAGGCAAGCTTATTGAAAGCAATAATACTATTGGTGGAACTGAAAAATTCTATTACGATGCCAGCGGGAACCTCTTGAAACGAATTCACCCAGACGGCGTGTTTGATTACAGATACGACCCCGATGGCAATCTATTGGAAGAAATTAGTGTTGACGGCAATGGTAATACAATAGGTCGTGCCACATTTACTTATGGTCAAATTGGGAAAGCAATTGAGGAAAAAAGGTTCGACCCCGATGGATCTCTTTCAACCAAGAGAGCTTTTATATATGATGCTAACGGAAATCTAATTGAAAGAAAAAGTTACGATCGTAGTGACCAGTTGTATGAAAAAACATCCTGGAAATATAATATAAACCGACAACTAATTGAAAGCAATATCTTTCGAGTTCCTGATGAGTTGGCGGTTTTTCAAAGAATAGAATACCTTTACGATGAATCTGATCAAATAGCCAAAATTAATTTCTATAATATGCAGAACCAATTGATTTCCAAGATTCTGAGGACATATGATTCCTATGGAAATTGGGTAATTGAATCTACAGAGGAGATTGACAAAGATGGGAAGTCAAAGATCACGGGGAAATCCTACCGGACAATCACATATCATCCCTCAAATTTCCAGTAAAAATATTTGGTCCGTAAAGGGGTCTAAAGGGGTCAATAAAGGGGTCAAATCTTTTGTTGATAGTTTAGCAAAGGGGTCAAATCTTTTGTTGATAGTCTCGCCCGTTTTTGATATCCTCCGCCCATGTCCCGTCCATTACGAATCGAGTTTCCCGGCGCCGTTTATCATGTAATGAACCGCGGCGGCGCCCGTCAGGCGACGTTCCGGGGGAAGGAGGACTATGAAGCCTTTCTCAAAACCCTGGAGGAAATCCATGAGTTGTGGGGCGTCGAAGTTTTTGCTTATTGCCTTATGGACAATCACTACCATGTCTGCCTGAGAACGCCGGAGGGAAATCTCTCCCGTGTGATGCGTCACCTGGATGGTCTGTATACCCAACGATTCAATCGGGCCCATAAGAGAGACGGGAGCCTGTTTCGAGGGCGTTATAAAGCGATTGTGGTGGATAAGGATGAGTATCTTGCATGGGTGGTTCGTTACATTCATTTAAATCCGGTGGAGGCGGGAGGGGTCAAAGCACCGGAAGCATATCGGTGGAGCAGTCATCGGGTGTATTTAGGGTTGGAGAAGGCACCGCGGTGGCTGAAAATCGGGGAAGTCATGGAGGGGTTTGCAAGTCAACGGGAGTTCCGGCGGTTTGTGGCCTCCGGGAACGAGCCTGAGATTCAGGAATTTTATGGGCGAGGGCGGCAGAGTCCTGTGTTGGGGAGAAACGCATTTCTTGAATGGATCAAGAGCCGGGTTAGGAAGGTTGTCCGAGAGCATCCCCGGTATGAGCGGGTTGCGGTAAGGCCTTCAATAGAGCGGGTGCTGGGGGTGGTGGCCGACCGTTATGGAGTGGGAGCGGAGAAGTTGGTCCGGGGGCGGCGTGGGAGAGAGAACGAGGGTAGGAAAGTGGCGATGTATTTAGTGAAGCGGCTGTGTGATTGGACCTTGCAGCAAACGGCGGAACGATTTGGAGTGGACAGTTATGGCGCGGTCGGATGGTCTTGTTATACGGTACGAGTTCGAATGAAGACGGATAAGAAATTCAGAGACGAGGTGGAAAAGATTCTGGAGAAGTTCAAACAACAAAAGATTTGACCCCAACAAATCAAACCAAAAGATTTGACCCCAAACGACCCCAAGCTCCAAACTCAAATGCACAAGGGAATGATCTGGTTTGGGGCAAGAGGCGAGTGAAGGGTTTGCACGGTTGATATGAACGCCGGCGCATGATTCCGACTGCCGACCTGAATCGTTGGACATATCCGATCTGCTTGAAATCCCCCCGTTAGGAAATCTTACTTAAAATAACTCTTCAGATTTCATCGCATTATACCCAAACACCTCTCTTCGGTATGACCTGGCACAGACCCTGCAATCTACTCTCAGCGCACGGGATAAATAAACAAAGGGATCCAACAACCATAGGAGGTGGCTCATGTATCGTGTCTTGGCATTTTTTGCATCCGGTCTTGTCAGTTTTCTTTTGGTCGGGACGGTGGTGGCCCAGCAGATCGCGTCTTCTTCATTGGAGACTCAGCCCGTTGCGGGGGAGCGGGTCAAGGCGGCCGCCGTGCGTCATATGAGCGGCACAGTGAAGGGGATTGATCTGGTGGCCCAGACGCTGAGCGTTAAAAACCGGAAGGGGGAGCAGAATTTCGTGATTACGCCCGAGACCCAGGTTAAGAAGGGCCGCGCGAAATTGAAGCTGGCCGACTTAAAGTCTGATTCAAAGGTCACCGTGACTTACTGGGACCGCGAGGGAACGAAGCAGGCCAGTGTGGTTAAAGTGAAGAAATAAAACAAAACACAGTCCCGTGCGGTTATCTCAAGGGCTCACGCTTGTTCCAGGTGAGCCCTTCTGTTTTAGCCGGAAAAAGCAGTTGACCAAGCGGAGCGTCTGTTTTATGATGAAATCATGTTATTCAATATGTTCCAATCTCAATCCGACCCAGCGTTAAACTTGTCTCCGCAGGATGTGAAATCCAAACTGGACCGTGGTGAAAAAGTCGTTTTTCTGGATGTTCGCGAGCCCTGGGAAGTTGCCATCAACCGTCTGGACGGCGCAGTGCATATCCCCCTGGGGGAACTGGGCCAACGGTTTCAAGAATTGAATCCGGAAAACGAAATCATCGCGTACTGCCACATGGGTGTCCGAAGCTTGAAAGCGACCCGCTTTCTCAAGGAACAGAAGTTCAAGAATGTTATGAACCTGGCCGGTGGAATCGATGCCTGGTCGCTGCAGATTGATCCCAAGGTTCCCCGCTACAGATAATCCGCGAGGTTTCCCGAAAATCCCCTGCTTTTTTAATCGTCGGAATGTACAAAAAAGAATAAAATTACAGTGGGTTGTTATTCTTGACAAGCAATGAATCCGTGCTATCTTAAAATAGAGATCCGGCAGGATCTCTCACGCGTAGACCCCGCGTGACCCTTGCGTGCCCAACGTGAAGGCCCAGGTTCTCTTCGGAGAGCCTGGGCCTTTCGTTTTTTGGAGCCGGAGGGGGCCGATTTGAAATCCGTCCCCATCCATACTACAATAACGATGTGATCAGAAGATGCGTCATGAAACAGGAGGTGTGTCATGAAAAAGGTGCTTGTTCCGTTGGCCCCGGGCTTTGAGGAGATCGAGGCGGTGACGGTGATCGATATTCTTCGTCGGGCCGGGGTGGATGTTACGGTTGCCGGAACGGTCAAAGGAGAAATCGAGGGACGGAATAAAATCAGGCTGACGCCGGATGTCTTGTTGGACGCGGTTGTTGCCGGGCATTTTGACATGATCGTTCTGCCGGGAGGATCCGCCGGTACGGAGCATTTAAAGAAGGATGCGCGTGTTCGGCGAATTCTTTACGATACGGCGGAGCGGGGCGGTTACATTACGGCCATTTGTGCCGCGCCGACCGTTCTATCGGCCGCGGGCCTTCTTCAGGGAAAGAGGGTGACCAGTTATCCATCGGCCAAGGGGGAGCTGTCGGGGACGATCTACAGCGAGGACCGGGTTGTTGTGGATGGTTTGATCGTGACGAGCCGCTCGCCCGGCACGGCGATGGAGTTTGCGGTGAAACTCGTTGAGCTCCTGGAAGGCCGTACGAAAATGGAGGAGGTGAGCCGGGGCGTCCTGGCAAGAATCTAAAAAATGTCCCGTGCGATTTATGCAAAGGCGATTTTTTTTGACGCGGTGGGAACGTTGTTCCAAGTGCGGGGCGGCGTAGGTCAGATCTACTGGGAGATTGCAAAACCTTATGGGGTGAGGGCCAGTCCGGAGGCGATTGAGCAGGCGTTTCAAGAGGTCTTTCCCAGCGCGCCGCCGCTGGCCTTCTCGCGGCTCCAGTCCGGCCTCCTCCGGCGCTCCGAGAAGGAATGGTGGCGCAACGTTGTTCTGGAGGTTTTCCATCGGGTCGGGATGATCCGGAGGTTTGATGCCTTTTTTGAGGAGGTGTTCCGGGCGTTTGCCGGCATTCGGGGATGGGAACTTTACCCTGAAACCCGGGAGACGCTGCAACATCTCAGGAAAGCAGGATTCATCCTGGGAGTCATATCCAATTTTGACTCCCGAATCCTGACGGTCTGCACCGATCTTGAGATCTTCGAATATCTGGACTCCATTCAAATCTCCAGTCGAGAAGGCGCTGCGAAACCGGATCCCCAGATCTTTATCAGGGCGCTGCAGTATCACGGTCTTCTGCCGCGTGAGGCGGTTCATGTGGGCGACAGCCTTGAAGAGGATGTAAAAGGCGCCGTCTCGGCGGGGCTCACGCCGATCTATCTCAACCGAAATCAGGACGCCGTCTTGCCCGACGGGGTCTTCTCGATCCGCAATCTCACCGATATTGTTTCAACGGTAAAGTCATTTTGACTGCTTATCTTATCAAATCCATACTAACCTGTGCATATCTTTAATCTAAATAAAGTTAAATAAATCAATTTATTATGATATTTTCGGTTCAAATTTACACATCTTTTCAACAAAATGTGCTTTTTTCTTGACTTTTTGTGTCTGACGTATTATAAGTGATTGAAAAAGAAGATCGATGGGCGAACGATGAACAAGCATGAGAAAGATTGTTTCACTTCCCATGAAGTCAGCGAGATCATTGGTCTGAGCCGACGTCAGATACAACATTGGGATCAGACCGACCTGATCAAGCCCAGCCTGCGGACATCCGGCGGTCATTCGCGTTATACCTTCCAGGATCTGGTTTCGTTTAAGACCGCCAAAAAATTGTTGGATGCGGGCGTTTCGGTTCAACGCATTCGTCAAAGCATCGCCCACCTCCAGAGACTCCTTCCGACCGTCAAGCGGCCGCTGGCGGAACTGACGCTGGTTGCAACGGGCGAGATGGTTCTGGTGTTTTATGAAGGAACCGTTTTTGAGGCGATCTCCGGACAGGAATGGATCGTTGAAGTGGCCGAAATCCAGCAGTCCGTCGACAAGTGGCAGAAACGGGTTGAGGAAATCAAGAAATATCGGAAGATCCATCGGGGCCGCGCCCCGGCGGAAAAAATCGATAAGGCGTCCTAATCCTTTTCTGAAAATAAGGTGATCGGAGGAACGGATCATCCGGGCGATGTCCTGTTTTCGTCGGAGAACAGGATCGTTGACCGATGTCGAGAGGAGGGTTCGATGCGCATTATATCCGTCATTAATCAAAAGGGCGGCTGCGGCAAGACGACGACGGCCATCAATCTGTCCGCCTGTCTTGCGCGACTCAATCGGCGGGTGCTTCTGGTGGACCTGGACCCCCAGGGCCATGCGTCTCTGGGGCTCAACCTTAAACCGGAAAATCTCCTGAAAGGGATGACCGAGGTCTTGACGCAAGGAACCTGCATCGATGATGTGATCTGTGAGTCGGTCAGCCCCAACCTGGACGTTGCCCCCGCCAACGTCACGCTCAGTTCGGCCGAACAGCTTCTGGCCTCGGTTCCGCAGAAGGAGCAGCGGTTGCTCTCAGCGATTCAATCCATCCGGCGCTCTTATGATTATGTCATCATCGATTCCCCGCCCAGCCTCGGCCTGTTGACGTTTAACGCGTTGCGCGCCAGCGATGAGGCCCTTGTCCCGGTCGATATGGGGTTCTTTTCGCTTCACGGTCTGGCCAAGCTCATCGAGATCGTGGATGTCGTCGCCCGACACACCGGTCATGCCGTGATCGTCCGGGCGCTGGCGACCATGGTCAATCAGCGCGTGCGTTTCAGCCGGGAGATTTTGGGCGAGGTCCATCGACATTTCACGGATCGCACGTTCAAGACGGTGATTCGCAACAACACCCGGCTGCGTGAGGCCGCCAGCCACGGCTTGCCGATCACCGAATACGATTCCGAGTCAAAAGGCGCCGCGGACTATGCGGCGTTGGCCCAGGAGGTGGTCGCGCTGGAAATGAATCTGCCGGTGGGTGCGACCGCCCTTGAATCGGAGCCGGTTCTGGCCGAGATCGAGGCCGAGAAATACCTGGGACCGATTCTGATCGAGGAGATATTTACAGAGGCCTCGAAGCGATCCGTATTCAAATCGGAGCCGAATGGATGAATTCTAAAAAACGTCTGGGAAAAACCCTCGAGGACATTTCGCATCTTTTCCTGTCCGGTTCCTCTTCATCCCCGGTCCGGGCGCATTCATCGGTTCAGAGACGCGCCGAGGGACCCAGGCCGGAAAGGACGGTTCGGCTGGCGCTGAGTCTGGTGCCCCGGCCGCCGTCGGCCTTTTTCACGGCCAACCTAGTCGTCGAATTGGCCCGCGCCGGACGGCGGATTCTGACGATAGAAACCGCGCCGTTGCCGTCACTGGACGAGGTGCTTGGGAGCGTGCGGATTCAGCCGTCGTTGAGCGATCTGTTGGAACAGCCTGAAAAACAGCTCACGGTTGAAGGACCGCTGGGGATGAAGATTTTGAGTTTTCAACTGCGATCGGAGGAACTCCAGGGGTTTTCCGTCGAGGAACAGGAGATTCTCTCTCAGGTTCTTCGCAAAGAGGAAGAGGATGCCGAATTGGTCCTGATTCATGCCGTTTACGGGGAAAATGACATGTTTCAAAAATGGGTGGGCGCCGTTCAAGGAGCGGTCCTGACCGTGGATCTCAATTCGGAGACCCTTTTGCAGACCTACCAGGTTTGCAAGCACTTGTATCATCTGAATCCCGATCTTCGCATCGGCCTTGTCGTATTTGGGAATCAGGACAGGGAAACAGCGGCGGCCGGCATGAAGAGGCTGAGTGATGCGGTGGTTCAGTTTCTGGGAAAGACACTGGAATGGTACGGAATCATTCCGGATGATCCGTTGATCGAGCGTTCCCTGGCCGCGAAAGTTCCTCTGACCATTTTGGACCAATCCTCCAAGACCGCATCGGGTTTCTCGGCTGCGGCGAGAAATCTGCTCCAGGGAATCGAGAGGAATCCGAGCTGTTTGTCATCAAGCGGCTCCTTCTTTGGCCGCCTGCAGCGTACGGCGGATCTGGTGGAGGGATGATGAAACTGCAGCGTATTTCACTTCAGGAAAACGCCGATCTTCAGAAGTTAATCTTGGCCCAGTTACAGGAGCTTGCGGGAGGGATTGAACTGCTGGAGCCGGGTTTGAGTTCCGAGGCCGGTCCGCTCTGTCTGGGAATGGATGAGGAAAGGCGTTGGGTCGTATTGATCTCCAGTATTGAAGAAAATGACGCGATGTTGGTCAGGGCACTGGGACAAATGAACTGGGTGGTCCGGCACCAGTCGTTGCTGGTCCGGCTGTTTCCCAAACGGGGCGTGGGAACTTCCCGGCCCCCGCGCGCCGTTCTGATCGCACCCTCCTTTTCCTCCGTTCTGCAGGAAGCCGTTGCTTTCATGGGGCAGGATATCGATCTGTATCAGTATCGCGCGCTGGAAATTGATCGTCAAAAGACGCTGTTGTTTGATCCGGCATCGGTTTTCCGTCCCCGGCCGCCCGCTTCGGTCGTCTCCGTGTCGGTCATTCCGCGGGATTCATCGCCTCGCCTTCAATTATCCGACGCGGAGCGGAGTTTCTTTGAAGGCTCCCCTCATAAAGGCCTGCCTATCTAACGCCGGCTTGAACCGGCCTTGCTGATTTAGTCTTGTAATTCGGACGTCCCCCATATTAAAATAGATTCAAATAAGAGTGAGGAGGATCCATCCATGCCC
>JACQHO010000244.1 GCA_016198945.1 Nitrospirota bacterium
ATGGGCATTCATCGAGAGCGACTTTTTCCAGACTTCCATTGGCAATCGTTTTCATCCTGGTTCCGGGGAATGCGCGGACCCGGCGAGGGCGACCGGCCGGTTGCCCCTACCAAGGAAAAGGTGGCGCTTTTTTACACCTGCTACGTCAACCGCCACGATCCTGAAATCGGGAAGGCCGCGATTCAGGTTCTTGAGAAAAACGGCGTCGAGGTGATCTGCCCGGAACAGGAATGCTGCGGAATGCCCTACTTCGACATCGGGGATATGGACGCGGTCCGTCAAAAGGCGCGATCGAATATCAAGAGCCTGGCCACCGCCGTGGATGCGGGCTATAAAATCGTTTCCCCCATGCCGACCTGCAGCCTGATGTTGAAAAAGGAATACCCGGACCTCGTTCCAACCGAAGAGGCGAAAAAGGTTGCGGCCCACACGTTTGACCTCTGCGAATATCTCATGAAACTTGACAGCCAGGGAAAACTCGCAAAGGATTTCGTTTCAAGTCCCGGAAAGGTCGCCTACCAGGTGCCCTGCCATCTCCGTGACCAGAACATCGGACTAAAATCACGCGACCTGATGAAGCTGATCCCCGGAACCACGGTTGAAGTGATCGAGAAATGTACCGGGCACGACGGCACGTTCGGGGTGAAACAGGAGTACTACGACTTGTCGCTCAAGGTCGGGCGGAAGGCGTTTGCCGCGGTTGAAAAAGCCGAACCGGACGCGGCGGCCTCGGACTGCCCCCTCTCCGGCATCGCGCTCACTCAGAGCACCGGGAAAAAATCGGTGCATCCGATTCAGATCATTCAAAAAGCCTACGGGCTGAAATAACGGCGGAAGACAATATGGACACGCTTCGGTTATCAGACATCAAGCCGCTCTCGGAATACGAACCGATCCGCAAGGAGTTTCGAGAGCGGATCATCGCCCTGAAGAAACGGCGGCGCGTTTCGCTCGGAGACCGGATGACGCTGGTTTTCGAGAATCGCGACACCCTCCTGTTCCAGATCCAGGAAATGATGCGGGTGGAGCATATTTACGATCCGGCAAAAATTCAGGACGAACTGAACACCTACAATCCCCTGATCGCCGGGCCGGGGGAATTATCGGCCACGCTCTTCATCGAGATCACGGAATCGGAACGGATCAAGGAAATTCTGGACGGCCTTCAAGGAATTGACGACGGCCGGAGCGTTTATCTCGAACTCGGAACCGAACGCATCTACGGACGGTTTGAAGAAGGCCACAGCAAGGAGGACAAGCTGAGCGCGGTTCATTACGTCCGTTTTCGACTCTCCCCGGAACAACGCGCCGCTTTCCGCAATGAAAAGATGCCGGCCGCGCTGGCCGCGGACCATCCGAAGTGCCGCGCCCGAACCCTCTTGGACGCCGCCGTCCGGGAGGAACTCGGCAAGGATCTCATCTGACTTCCCGCGGAATTTCCAAGAGTCCAAATACCCATTGACGTAGGAATCCGGCCACCCGTAAAATTATAGTTTCAGGAAGAAATCACAAAGGAGAAGGCCGATGCCCGTCACCGAAAAAGAAATCCTGGCCGCGCTGAGCAAGATACAGGATCCGGATCTCCACAAAGACATCGTAACGCTGGGATTCGTCCAGAATATCAAGATCCAAAATTCCGAGGTCGGCTTCGATATCGTCCTGACCACACCCGCCTGTCCGGTCAAGGACCAGATGCGAGACGAGGCCCAAAAATTAGTCGGGAGCCTGGCGGGCGTTTCCAAGGTAAGCGTCAATATGACCTCCAACGTCACCAAAGGAGTCAGCGGCGTCCGGGAGGATTACATCCCGCTCGTGAAAAACGCGATCGCGATCAGCAGCGGGAAGGGCGGCGTTGGGAAATCCACCGTCAGCGCGACGCTCGCGGTCGCCCTCGCCCAGACCGGCGCGAAGGTCGGCCTGATGGATGCCGACGTCTACGGACCGAACATTCCCATGATGATGGGGGCCGGAAAACCGCCCCATCAATCCGGAAACAAACTCGTCCCGGCCGAAAGCCACGGCGTCAAACTCATGTCGATGGGCTACCTCGTCCCGGAAGATCAGCCGATCGTCTGGCGCGGCCCGATGATTCACGGGGCGATTCAACAATTCCTCCGGGATGTGGACTGGGGGGAGCTGGACTATCTTCTCGTCGACCTCCCGCCCGGAACGGGCGACGCGCAACTTTCGATCTCGCAGCTCGTCCCGTTGACTGGCGCCGTGATCGTGACCACGCCCCAAAACGTCGCGCTGCACGATTCCAAAAAAGGACTGGGCATGTTCCAGAAAGTGAACGTCCCCGTGCTGGGCATCATCGAAAATATGAGCTACTTCGTCTGCTCGCACTGCAACGAACGGACCGAGATCTTCAGCCACGGCGGTGGAAAACTGGCCGCCGAGAAGCTGGGCGTCCCGTTTTTGGGCGAGGTGCCGATTGATCCGGAGGTCCGGGTCGGCGGCGACAGCGGGCTGCCGATCCTCATCTCGCATCCGAACTCCCCCGCCGCCGAGGCCTTCCGCGCCATCGCGAAGGCCGTCGCGGCCCAGATCAGCATCCACAACGCCAAACGCCAGACGCTCAAGATCATCGGATAAACCTGACCCCTCAGGATGAACGGAGTGAGGACGGATGGGGCTGCCGCAGGACAGGACCCGCCCGTCGTTGACACTCCGTCGGACTCTGTGATACGCTGTGCCCGATTTCGTGGAGGATCGCATGGATAAAAAACTGATGTCGGTCGAGCGGCTGATCGGGCTCACCATGATCATCATGGGGTTCCTGAACATCCTTCTTTCCCTGCAGTATGACCTGGACATCACGCCGGTGGCAATGTTTCTCTTCGGCATCATCCTGTTTGTCCACAGCAGTGTCGAAACCTGGCATAAATGGGGCGTGATCGGTCTTGTGATCGTGGCCGGCGTTGTGTTCAAAGTCTACCAGGTGGATCCTCTGGTC
>JACQHO010000245.1 GCA_016198945.1 Nitrospirota bacterium
CGGCTGGCGGACAATCATGGCGGCCTTGTTCGGCGTCGCGCTGGTGGTCGTTTTTCCGTAAAAGCGCCGGCCCTCTCCCGCGACAAAAAGGCCCATCTCGACCGCGGCGTTTGTTTCCATCAATGCGTCCTTCACCGATTTTCCCGTCTCATCGGATACGATCTTCGCAAACTCCTTTTGATGCTCGCGCAACGCCAGCGCGGCCGCCCGCAGAAGATCGCCGCGATGGACGACGGTCTCGGCCGCCCAGGCCGGTTGCGACCGTCGGGCCGCTTCGACCGCCGCATGCACATCTTCCGAGCGCGACCGGGCGACACGACAGATCGGTCGCCCGGTCATGGGCGAGAGTTTTAAAAACTCCTCGCCCTTGACGGCACGGACTTCCATGCCGTTGATCCAGTTCGTCACATTATCAGGAATAAAATAGTCCGCCATAATGATTCCTACCAGACGGTATATCCGCCGTCCACTTTCAGGTTGGCGCCGGTCACATAAGACGACGCGTCCGAGGCCAAAAACAGCAGCGGGCCGATCAGGTCCCTGTCCGCCGCCATGCGGCCGAGGGGAACGCGGCTGGAGAATTTCCGGATGAATTTCTCATCCTGTCCTCCCTTTACCCCCCCGGGAGATAACGCGTTCACGCGCACGTTCCGCGGCGCCCAGGCCGTGGCGAGATACCGCGTCAGATTCACGACCGCGGCCTTTGATGCCCCGTAGGCCGGCGGCTTGAGAAAGGGCGGATCGACCGGGATGTGATCGTAGAACCGAAGGTCCGGCGAGACCGAGGCGTAGAGCGAGCCGATATTGATGATCGAGCCGCGTTTCGCCTTGAGCATGGCGGCGCCGAAAACCTGCGCCGACTGGAAAAGCCCGAGCACATTCACCTCGAAGATCGCGCGGCTGATCTCGACCGGAACATCCTCCATGCGATACGATTTTTTCAGCTTCCCCGGCGGCTGGTCGATGCCGGCATTGTTCACGAGAATCGCGGGCGTCCCGAATTCGGAGATGCAGAATTCCCGCGCGCGGACCAGGGCGCGGCGGTCGCAGACGTCGGCGCGAACCAGTCCGAGACGCTTTTCGCCGTAGCGGTCAAGCAGCCGGCGGAACCGGTCCGTCATTTTCGCCTCCGGCCGGTCGATCCCCACGACCGCGGCGCCCGCTGCAAGCAGGCCTTCGGCCCAGACCGGTCCAAGCAGTCCAAGCGCCCCCGTCACAACAGCGACGCGATCATCCAGTCGAAACAGATCCCTCACGGTGTTTTAACGATCCTCCAAAAGTTCAAAGCTGATGTTGTCGTCCGTCTTGAGCGGCTTTCGTGTCGCCTTTCCGACCACGCGGTCCAGCTCATACGGGGGCAGGCCGTCTCCGGGCGATTTGATCGCAACATCGCGCTGCGTCAGTACATGACCGGCCGGCAGGTCGCGCGCGGCCACCAGCTTTTTCCCCATCTTCGTCGCAGGAGCGTCCTCGCTTGCATACCGCTTCTTCTGTCCGTCGCCCAGTGCCTCGCGGGTCCGTTTCAGATCCCGTATCATTTTTTTCAGGCCGACCGGCTCGAGCGAAAAGGCATGGTCCGTCCCTTTCATCGCGCGGTTCAAGGTGAAATGCTTTTCAATGACCCGCGCCCCCAGCACGTAACCGGCCACGGCCATCGCGATGCCGCTGTCATGACTGGACAGTCCGATCACGACGTCCGGAAATTGCCGACGATAGGTCGTGATCACCTGAAGGTCCAGCTCGTTATAGGCCGGGGGATAGCCGGCCGTGCATTGGAGAAGACAGAAGCGGGGGTTGATCGGCATGAGGCTGTCGTAAACCCTCTGGACGTCCTCCATCGCGGCGGCGCCGGTGCTGATGACCATCGGCTTTCCGAACCGGGCCACGTATTTCATCAACGGAATATTTCTAACGTCGCCCGACGCGATCTTGAAGGCCGGCGTCTCGATCTTCGCCAGAAAATCGGCGCTCGGAAAATCAAACGCAGTCGCAAAAAAGGCCATGCCCAGTTCCTTTGCATACCGTTTCAATTCCAGGTATTCCTCCAGCCCGAATTCCAGCGCCTCGCGGTGCTGTCCATAGGTCGCGCCGAAACTGTTTTCATTGTCGTATGGTTTGTCGTACATCGCCTTGGTGTAGAGCGACCGGTTGTCTCGCTTCTGTAACTTGACGGCCGCGGCCCCGGCTTCTTTCGCGGCGCGAAAGAGCTCCTTCGCCTTTTCCAGATTGCCCTGGTGGTTGTGGCCGATCTCGGCGATCACATAGCAATCGCTGTCATCGTTAATCCGGACACCGTCTATATCAAGTTGTCTCGCCACTGCACGGTCCTCCTGTTCCTTATTTTAAAGAAAGCGCTACGATCGCTCCAAAGATTATACGGCCCGATAGAGCAGCCGCCGGTTCGCAAGCATATAAGCACACATCGCCAACGGGGCATACAGCTTGCGGCGCCATGGAATAATATTCGATCGAAGCAGCAGAGATCCCAACGCCCAAAGACTCTTCATATACCCCCACCGATCGCTTGTAATCAGCCGATTGATCGGATCGTCCGGAAGCCGGAC
>JACQHO010000240.1 GCA_016198945.1 Nitrospirota bacterium
CAGGTATTGACGATTCCCACAATGCCCGTCATCCCATCAGCCGAAAGATCCACATCCACGGTGTTGAAGGGGCAAGAGGCAATATTGGTAGCCAATGTGGCAAGGCCGGTTTCCAGCGCGGGGCCGGCGGTAAAGTTCCGAATCCGATGGATTCCTGCCACGGGAGAAGCACCCGTCACCACCCTTCCGGCAATCACGGTCTTTCCGTCTTCGCTGATCGCGACATCGGTGTAGACAGCACCCGCCCCGGCCGTTGAGATCGGTGTACTAAAGGTAGGGGTACCCAAGACATTGTCGATCCGGTAGACATTGTACACCCCATCGCAAGGGCTAACGGCGGTGTCCTGTCCGATGGCCGCCGCGGTATTCCCGTCGGAGGTCAAGGCCACCTCGTAGAAACAGACCCCCGCAGGAGCCGTAGTAATAGATGTGTCGGTGGGCGAAGCATTAGCAAAGTTGTTGGGGAAAAGGATGAGTGTATTGGTTCCGTCGGCCTGGAGCACCGTCGTCCCGTTGCGGGAGATCGAAACGTCCCGAGTAGGGGCAACATAGGTGAAATCCACGGCAGGAGTGGTCGTATCGAAATTAAGAACACGTTCGGTATAAGTGGTGTCATCCGCCTCGGCCGCGGTGTTGCCGTCACTGGAAAGGACGATGGAGCTGGTATCACCAGAGTCTGTACCGGTAAGATTGAATACCGTCACGGAGGTTGGTGTTAAGTCGTCCAGTACAAATTTGTCAAGGTTCAAACTATCATTTTCTCCGACCCCGTGGGTATGGTCAAAAAGAGTCACAGAGGCCAGGTTGCTCGGCTGCCCGCCGACCGTGACCAGCGCGCTGTTGGACGTCCCGGTGGAACTCACGCTCACCCCGGAAGGGATCACCGCCGCGATCTCGGTGTTGCTCCAACGGAGAATCGTCGCGGCATTCATCCCGCCGATGCTCGCGGTGCCGGTTCCCTGTGTTGATCCGAATCCGCTCCCTGTCATTTTTAAGGTGTCCCCGATAATCCCATACACAAGGCTCAAGCGTGTGATCTGGGGAAAGACTGCCAGCGTGGTCGATCCGGAGATGATCCCCGAAGCCGCCGTGATGGTGGTACTGCCTCCCACAAGACCGGCGGCAAGGCCGGCGCTGCCGATCGTCGCCACCCCGGTGGCCGATGAACTCCAGGCGACCGAAGCCGTAAGATTTTGGGTGCTGCTGTCGGTATAGCTCCCCGTGGCTGTGAACTGCTGCGTCAGGCCCGCCGCGATCGAGGGATTGAGCGGTGTAACGGCGATCGAGACCAACTGCGCCGCCGTCACGGCCAGCGTGGCCGAGCCGCTGACGCCGCCGGCCGAGTCGGTCGCCGTGATGGTCGTTGTACCCACCGAAAGGGTCGCGGCCAGACCCGTCGCGCCGACGGTTGCGACGGACAGATTGGATGACGTCCAGGTCACAGCGTTTGTTAAATCCTGTGTGGTAGTATCGCTGAAGGTGCCCGTGGCGGTGAACTGCCGGGGAAGTCCCAGCGCAATCGAGGGATTGATCGGGGTCACCGCGATCGAAGACAGTGTCGCAGGGATCACCAGCGGCAACATCGATATGGGAACCGACGCCGGCACGCCGGGCTCAAGGTTCACGGCGGCGCTCACGCCACGGTAGCGGGCGGTTCCGGTCGTATCCGGTCCGTCATAGGCCGTGACGGTAAAAATCCGGCCCGGACCGGAAGGCACATCCAACGTCCGGGTCACGGTTTCACCCGGCGTGACATTGAAGGCATCCGTGATCGTATCGATATCGGCCGCCGACACATCAAGCCGGATGGAGGCGATGCCCGACGGAACGGCCGCGAAGGACTGGCGCGCCGTTTGCCCCGAAGACGGCGCCTCCAAAGTCAAGGTCACCGGCGTCGTTGATCCGGATGGCGACGAGGCGCCGCAGCCCCACAGGGCGCCGAACAGCAGCCAGAACGGCAGAAACCGTATGCGTCCGAAGCGGATCATGGAAAGCCGATCTCCACCTGAACGGGAGTCGTGTTGCCTGCCGCCGGCTGCTGTAGAATGGGCGGCAGACCCGGAATACCGCGTTCTCCCTCGCCAAACGGCCCGGCTTTTGGTGTTGATGGGAGGCCCCGGCTGATAGGAATCAGCCCGCCGGGGGGTTGAAGCAGATCAGGCGGAATGAGCTCCTTCAGTTCATCCGGAAGCTCGGTGGAGGCGAGGAGACCGGCCAGCAGCGCCGGATCGATCGTGTCGGCCGCGGTCGGTGGCGCCTTATCGGTCACGATCGTATACTGATTCGGCCCCAGCCGCACCGTTCCCGAAATTTTTTCTATGATGTTCCTGGTCTCCACCTCGCCCTCAAGGGCCGCGATGCCGGTGGCGAGTTTTCCGTTCTGCATGAAGATCCAGACGATGTAATACGTCCCGCGAGAGGCCGCGACCGCCGTCGGCGTATGGATTTCAAATTTCGATCCGGCGCCGGTAAAAACCTTTCCGACCAGAAGCCGCAGTCGCCCGGACATGACCTTTACGGTCGTGCTCCGACGGCTCTCATCCGGGTTATACACGTTCTCCGTGATCTGAAGCCGGGTCTTCTCCCCAAGCGTGACAAGGCTGTCGTCTTGAAAAAGCAATTTGGCCCGGGCCTCGGCCCCGGTCTCGTAGGTATCCTGAAACAGCACGTCGTCTCCCGCTTTCACCGACAGCGCGCGGCCGTTCCTCGGGTGAATCACCTGAACCTGTTTCTTCACCGTCGTGACCGAGCCGACGGACTGCTGGGCGGAGGCGTATGGGGTGGAGACGATGAACATGAGAATAAACGCAAATGCCGATTTTTTTAGCATGGTCTTCATAATACGTTACCCCATCCAGTCCCTAACAGTGTGTTGAAAAATGCGCTTCTTGCGCAGGCTGTTCAAAAAGCTCCGGTTGCAAGGCCGCAGGGTCCGAGGAGCCCGGAGCGTACGAAGTAGGTACGTGAGGACTCCGAGGACCCGAGAACGCAGCAGACGGACTTTTTCAACAGCC
>JACQHO010000237.1 GCA_016198945.1 Nitrospirota bacterium
GCAGATGGCTGGATGATAATTTGATGGGTCAAAGTCCGCGCTTTTTCTTAGCCTCTTCCCATGGAATGCCTTTTCCCTCTTCCGCTTCCTTGATGCCTTGGCGCAAAGCGGCCATCATCTTCTCATCTCCCATGATTTCCAGCGTTTCAACGATGGACTCGTAAAGTTCCCAGGGCATGAGAGCTAAAACCGGCTTTCCCCGTCGCGTCACGGCCACGGCTCCGGGCTCCTTGGCCAGGCGTTCCGGCAAAGACGTCAGTTCATGTCGTGCTTCCGTCATCGGAATATCTTTAACCATGGCTTTAACCTCCTGTGCCTTTCAATGTACATCTTAATGTACAGAATGTCAAGTTGGTTTGCTGTTTTCTTCCCTTGACGAAGCAATTTGACGCGGCGTATTCTGAACCCCATGACGAAGGAAGCGACGCACAAACATACCAACCGCCTCATCCACGAGACCAGCCCATATTTGTTGCAGCACGCGCATAATCCAGTGGACTGGCATCCCTGGGGAGAAGAAGTGCTGCGGCGGGCGAAAGACGAGGACAAGCCGATGCTGCTCAGCATCGGCTATTCGGCCTGCCACTGGTGCCATGTGATGGAGCGCGAATCGTTCGAGAATGAAGCAACTGCAAAAATCATGAACGAGCATTTTGTCTGCATCAAGGTTGATCGCGAGGAACGGCCGGATCTGGACGAGATTTACATGGCCGCGACGGTCGCGATGAACAACGGCCACGGCGGCTGGCCGATGACCGTCTTTCTCGCGCCGGATCAGCTTCCGTTCTACGCCGGGACCTATTTTCCACCGGAGGACCGTTACGGCCGGCCGGGCTTCGGCAGCCTGCTTTCAAAGATCGCCGAACTCTGGAAAACCGATCGCGCGGCCTTGCTTCAGCAGGGCGCAAATCTGACGGAGCATCTCCGCCGGCAGGCCGAAACGATACCGGCCCAAGCGGTGGGAAACGAGGCGATCGATCAGGCCTCGACGCTTCTCGCGCGGGAGTTTGATCCGGTCCACGGCGGGTTCGGCGGGGCGCCGAAATTTCCGCCCTCGACCGCGCTCTCGCTTCTTTTACGCGTCCATCGCCGCACGGGGGAACCCGAGCTGCTCAAGATCGTTCGCGTAACCCTGGACGGAATGGCGAAGGGCGGCATGTACGACCATATCGGCGGCGGGTTCGCGCGCTACTCGACCGACGAGCGGTGGCTCGTTCCCCATTTTGAAAAAATGCTTTACGACAATGCGCTTCTGGCTAAAATCTATCTTGAAGCTTATCAAGTCACGAAGGAACCGTTCTACAAACGGATCGCGGCCGAAATTCTCGATTATGAAATCCGCGAGATGACCTCGCCGGAAGGCGGCTTTTACTCTTCCACGGATGCCGACTCGGAAGGCGAAGAAGGAAAATTTTTCGTCTGGGCGCCGGACGAAGTCAAAGCGGTTCTGGGCGAGGAAGAGGCCCGGCGTTTTTGCGCCTACTACGACATCTCGCCCGAAGGAAACTGGGAAGGCAAAAACATCCCGAACACGCCGAGGCCCCTGAAGCAGGTTGCTTCACGGCTTGAGGTCGATCCGGAAACACTTCGGGTCTCCCTGGAATCATCCCGTATAAAACTCTATGAAGCCCGAAAGAAGCGCATCCCCCCCGGCCTGGACGACAAGATCCTGACCTCTTGGAACGGCCTGGTGATCGGCGCGATGGCCGATGGGGCGCGTATTCTGGGCGATTCACGATATCGGGCCGCGGCCGAACGCGCGGCGGACTTTGTCTTAAAAACACTTCGAACACCCGACGGCCGACTCCTCCGCACCTACCGCGCCGGGAAGGCCCATCTCAATGCCTATCTGGATGATTATGCAAATCTTTGCGAAGGCTTGATCGATCTGTACGAGGCCGGCGGCCCGGCGCGATATCTGAGCGAGGCAGCGGGCTTGGCCGAACGGATCTTAAGCGATTTCGGCGCCGAAGACGGCGGCGGGTTTTACAACACGTCGAAGGATCATGAGCGGCTGATTCTGCGCCACCGCGAGGGCTACGACGGCGCCGTGCCGAACGCAAACGCAACGGCCGCGATGGCCCTGGCACGGCTGTCGTCTCATTTCAATCGCGAGGATTTTCGGAAGGCCGCGGCCTCGGCCGTGACGGCCTACGGCGCGGTGATTGATCGTTTCGCGCGCGCTTTTTGCAAATCGCTGTCCGTGGCTGATTTCCTATTGGAAGGTCCGATCGAGATCGCGCTCGTGGGAAAACCCGGGGAGGCCGACTACGAAGCCCTCCGCCACGAACTGGGTTCGCGTTACCTGCCGAACCGAATTCTCGCCCATCTTGATCCGACAGTCGAAACGAAAAAGCAGCCGGCCTTGCCATTGCTGGAAGGGAAAACAGCCGTGAACGGCAAACCGGCCGTCTATCTCTGCTATAACTTTACCTGCCTTGCTCCAATCACCGATCCGTCCCAAATCAGCACGGCCCTCGATGCGCACCACGCGCGTCTCAAAACCGGACGACGAAGTTCACTTTGACAAGGCGGTCATAAAAGCGGAATCGTTGATCGTCACGGCCCCGTAAAACAACACGTCCGATTCCTTCCATCCCGCTTAGCCTGGTAGAGCGCCTTGTCGGCCCGGGCGATCAAGGCGTCGGCCTCCTCGTCGCCGTCCAGTCGTTCGGCAAGCCCGATGCTGACCGTCACAGGAAGCCTCTGTCCGTCAAAAACGAAGGCGTGATCCTCCACGCGGCCGCGGAGCCTCTCGCCGACGATCCGGGCCTCCGCGAGATTCGTATGGGGCAGGATCAGGCCGAACTCCTCGCCGCCATACCGCGCCAGCAGATCAGCCGGCCGAACGGCGTTTTTGACCAGACCGGCAAACTCCCGAAGGACATAATCACCGGCCGGATGACCCCATCCGTCGTTGATCTTCTTAAACCAGTCCAGATCGGCCATCCCGACCGAAAGAGGTTCCCTGAGGTCTTTACAGCGCGACAGGTTTCTTGCAAGGTAAGCCTGGAAAGCTTGTTTATTGAAAAGTCCCGTCAATCCGTCCTGACTGGCCCGTTCGGACATCTCATCGAGGTAAAGATGCTCGAGGCTGTTCGGACCCACATATTTTAAGATTGCATCTCCGACCCGGATGAGATCTCCATCCTTGAGCGCCTTTTCCCGGATTTTCTCATCGTTGCATAACGTTCCGTTCTTGCTGCCCAGGTCGTGGAGGATGACCGCGCCGTCCGTTTTTTGAACGACCTCGGCATGCCTTCGCGAGATCGAGGTGTCGTCAATGAAAATCTCGGCCTCCCGCTGCCGCCCGATCATCATGCGTTCCTTGGAAAGGGGGAATTTTTCACCGATCATTGGACCGACGACGATCACGAGACAAGCCAGCTGATGGTTGACCCGGTCCATCCGTCGCCGGGACAGACGGATTGATCCGGTTGTCGTCTCCTCATCCACGATCAACCCCGTACCGTTGACAGAACGTCTTGAAACAACGCGTCAAAATACCGACCCCTCGGCCTCCTGCCGCTCGTTCCAGAGAACCTGGTCCAGAAGAATCATCAACACGCTGTACTTTTTTACCACCTGCTTGGATTCGAACCGCATCCGGTGCTCCCGCTGAAGGACCAGACGCGTATCGGGGTCATCCCATTCAATGTATTCGATCGGGCGTTCGCCCAACGCCCGAGACCGGACCGGCACCTTTCCGTACCGCTCCATGTTCTTTTTCACCAGCCCATCCCATCGGATCTCGTCAAAAGCCCCTTCCCGGTACTCCACCGTGACACGGTAAAGCCGGTCGTGCAGGAAGCGGCAGCCCATGACCCGGATCTCCGGAATGAGGGATTCACGCGTGATCTCAAACGATCGTTCATTCTCGATCAGGCCCGGGTTCATTCCGGTCTGCTCGCTGCTTTTAACCGCTTTTTGAAACTCCTCCACCGTCATTCCAAGATGAATGGCGTCCACCCTGCGGTCGATCGGCACAACCGGCGTCGTCGCGGGATCCGGACGAGTCGGCCCATCGGCCCGTTCCCGGGACGCCGCGGCCCATAAAAAACCGACCAGGCCCAATAAAACCAGGGCGCTTATCGTGACGCGATACCGTTTTATCATGCCCGTCGCATTGTGCCGGTTTTGTTTACTGGATATTATAGATGCCGATGATGTAGAACAAAAAGGTGAGGATCACCAGAAAACCGATCACAAACGCCAACACCCTGAAGGCCGCCATGACAAACCCTTTTTATTTATTGTCGCGTCTCGTTGACACAGTCGGAGCTTATGGTATACTAACTCCGCGCAATTTACAATCCGCAACGCAGGATCGCCATGCCCGCCCGTAAAAAACCGACCGCGCCGTCCGAATCAACCGACCGGGATGACCTGCGCGAACTGCTTTTTCGGCAAGCCTTCCGTTACAGCGAACAGCCGACGTTCAAACTCACCTCCGGACAAATGAGCCGTTACTACGTCGACTGCAAAAAGGTCACGCTCGACCCGAAAGGGGCAACCCTCATCGGCCGACTCGTCTTCGCACGGATCAAGTCGCTCCGCCCGCAGGGGGTCGGCGGCCTGACGCTGGGGGCCGACCCGATCGCGCTGGCCATCGCCGTGACGAGTTACCTTGAAGGACAACCCATCCCGGCCTTCATCATTCGAAAAGAACCCAAGGGACACGGCAGCCGGGCCTGGATTGAAGGCAATCTGCCGGAAGGCGCC
>JACQHO010000238.1 GCA_016198945.1 Nitrospirota bacterium
CCGGCCATGATTCCGGGCAGACCGACATACTCCACCCGTCCCACAACGGCCATCTTCTCCGCGACCTTATCATCGGTCAGCGCGACGCGGCCGCTTCGGATTCCCGTCCCGCCTGTAAATCCTTCGGCGTCCAGACCGGTGACGTAATACAGTCGGTAGCGCAGACCGGCCGGCAGACTTCCGGCGATCCCGACGCCGCCCTCCTGCCAGGTGGTCGGAATGATATAGGCCTGCACGTACGGCCGCTCTACGCTGTAGAACAGCGTGGGCTCATGAAACTCGTTTAAACCCCCGACCGGCATCAGCATGCTTCCGGCCCGGACCTGAAGCCCCGGCATGAGATCGAATTCAAGATAGGCAAACTCAAGCTCGAGCTCGGTCGCGGCATGCTCGAAATCGATCTCGGCATGCAGCCGCATCCGGTCGTTGAACGGCACGCTCCATCCCAGTACCATACGGTGAAAATCCATCTCGGCCGGGGCATCCGGATCCGGTACCTTGGAACCTGTCCCGGGATTGTTGTAATGCATCTCGCCGTAACCGTGGAAGCTGATCTCCGAGCCTTCTCCGGGTTCGGCAACAGCCATTCCGGCGAAACCAAGCGCCAGGCCGATGACGAGCAATAAAACGATCGATCTGTGTTTCATCGAAAACCTCCTTATGAGCCCCGTATTCGGGGCGGTTGGGGCTCTGGGTTCTCGATCGACCTCGGGCCGTGTGTTGTTGGATTGCGGAAATCGTGCCGGTCCGGAACAAAAAAAACCCAAGTCTTTTTGTGTGACATCGGACTTGGGCTCGGGGTTTATAACCGCTGGCCGCTGCTTAAGCTTACAGTCGAACCGTGACCGTTCGCGATCCTCCTTTGAATTCGGCCAATGGAATCAGCGCCAGACGCTTACAGCGTCGGCATTTGAGCTCGATCGAGGATCCAACCAGCTTGGCCACCAGGCTGCCGCATTCGCACCGGACTTCATGTGCGTTCGGTGGATCCGTGGCCGCTTTGTGTTTCTCGTTCGCTTCCATTTACACGCTCACTGTGCCAGATCGTGATGTTGTCGCCGCAACCAGAGGATCGTGACCGGGAAATAAAGGAGGTAGACGATCGCCTGGATCAGCGAGGGATTGGAACGGTATCCGAAAATGCCCGCCACCAGCGAGCCGATGAACGACCGTTCACTCAAGAGCCAAGAGGTGTTCCAGATCGGTTCGATCAACGGCGGGACGAGTCCCGCCGTGACCAGTTTTCCGATTCCGGAGGAAAGCATGCCGGCCGCCATGAAAATCAAGATGATCCCGCTCACCTTGAAAAACGGCCTCAAATCGAGATGGCCGAACCCTTTGAAAAAGAGCCAGGTCATTAAAACTCCAAGTCCGATGCCCAGAAGCCCGCCCGTCACCGGTGGCGCCATGGACTCAAACGCTCCGCCCTGAAGAAATAATCCCCAGAGGAACAGAACCGTCTCGACGCCCTCGCGAAACACGCCCACAAAGGCCAGCGTGGCCAGAGCCCACAGCTGATTCTTGCTGATTGCGAGCTCCGCCTGATGCTGGAGTTCACCTTTGATCTCTCGGGCATTGTGATGCATCCAGACCACCATGTGTGTTAGAACGCCCGTGGCCAGGAACAGGATGGCCGCTTCAAAAATGTCCTGTCCGATATCCCTGAAAAAGACGGCCAGATAGTTCGAGAAACCGGCAAAGACCAAGCTGGCCAACACCGCCCAGAAAGCTCCCCAATACACAAAACGGAACTGCTTGGACTGCCCGATCTTGTTCAGAAAGGTCAGTAGGATGCCCACGATAAGAGCCGCCTCGATCGTTTCTCTCCAGGTGATAATAAATGTTCCCAACATCCCAGCTTCTCCTATTCCGCGATGACCGTTCCCTTGGCCGTGTCCGGATGAAATTCCCCGAAGAAATCATAACGGCCGGGTTTCAGAGGCGGGAGAAATATCGTTGCGGTTTGTCCCGGTCGTATGATTTTTTCCCGATTGAGACTAAAGCTTTCGAACTCTTCGGCGGCTGCGTCCTCGTTGACGATGATGAGCTTGATCTTCGTGTTGGCCTTGACCCTGACTTCCGAAGGCGAGAACCGATGATCCTTGATCGCGATGCGAATCTCTTCCTCCGCGGAGGCCGTTCCGAAGGCGAACGCCAGGACCCCGAGAGCAAGGCCGGCTTGAAACCACCTTTTTCTTCTTATCATTTCTTCTGGTCTCCTTTGGTCTGCCATGAATGAGAATGGTTCTCAGTTTCATATAAACGGTTTTTAAAAAATTAACGGCCGGCCGACTTTTGCCAGTCCCGGCAGTTTTTCCAGTCAATGCAATGTCCAAAGAGTTCCAACCGGTGATTGCTCAGTGTAAAGCCGTGCCGGGCGGCCATTTCTTCCTGAAGCCGTTCGATGGCAGGGGATTCAAACTCGATGATCTTCTCGCATTTATTGCAGATCAGGTGATCGTGATGTTTTTTGTGAAGCACGTTGTCATAAATCGTCCGGTTATCATCGAAATGCCGTTGCTGGCCGATGCCGATTTCACACAAGAGGTTGAGGGTTCGGTAAATCGTGGCCAGCCCCATTTGCGGACGTTTCTTCTTTGAAATTTCGCGATACAGCTCTTCGGCCGTAATATGGTCCACCTTGAGGAAGGCCTCCAGGATCGCTTCCCGTTGTTGGGTTAGTTTCAGGTGGTTCTTGGTGAGATAACGCTTGAGCAGGGCGACTTCTTTATTCAAGGAGGATCCTTTATGCATGGTTCATGCGTCCGATTCAGGGCGCAAGCGAGTCAAGTTGATATTGATTCTGATTCTCAAAATACACGATCGCGGATGCCGTGTCAAGCGTTTTTTGGGGGGGTGGAAAGCCGGACCGGTTTATTTTGCGAAGTAGAGTTCCATGAACAGCAGCGTGAACCATCCGATTTGGAGGATAAACCAACCGCCGATCAGGATGAATTCGAGCGTGGTGTTGAAGGAAATCGAAAAGTTTTCGGCGGCCATGGAATAAACGTCCTCGAGGATATCCAGTTTCTCGGTAATGTTTTTCCGCCACTCGTCCAGGTGGAATTTTTTGGAGATCAGGGCGTACAACCGGGCCGTGTACCAGTCTCCGATCAGCTTGATGCTGTGCTCAATCGCCTGGGACTCGAGGATCGAGGTGGTCCGTGTCTGAATGATCTCCCGAAGCACGGATCGAACCTGTTTGGATCGGAGCAACGACTGTTCCGGTTTTCGGCGAAGCAGCTGCAGGGTTGTCTTGAGCCGCCCGTCCAGTTCGTCGTCGAGCATCCGGGATTTCAGAAGCTGGAGATTGGTGATCTCAAACAGCTCGATGTTTGCGTCAAAGTCCCCCTGCGGATCAAAAATGAAGGCTCCATCCCAGTCCACCACGGTCAGGTCGTCCTTGCCGTATTTGAGATTGGACTGGAGGGTCGCTTTGATCTCCTCTTCATCCAGCGGAATCCGCTCCTTCTTCAACAGCGCGGCGATCTTTTCGCCGTGGAGGGCCAAAAACATTTCGGGATCCCCTTGATAATCCGAGATGCAATAGACGCTGTAGTCTTCGTCAAACTCCGGATTGCACTGGAATTCGTTCAAGATGCGGCGGCATTCCTGCAGAAGATCCTCGTTGAGCTCCAGCAAGGGTTCGGCCGCGAGATCTTGAAACTCAAAAGCGGCCTCAACGATGACGGTATCGGGCAGATAGGCCTTGACGACCAAATCGGCCTCCCGGTCATGGATCCGACCCTTTTGGGTTCGAATGATCATCTGTTTCAGGATGACATCGGGGTAATTGGGCGAGCTTTTAAGCGCACGGCGCTCAACCCTCGCAGTCGTTTCCAGATTGATGCCGGTGTGGCCCACCAGGAACGTGACGCAGCGGCCTTTTAATGCGATCTCTTGATTCAATATTTCCATGAACGCATCATACGCAGCCGTCGAACAAGATGTCAAGAAAGGCGGCCGATCACTCTAATTTTGTCTTGACAAATTTTCCCCTCTGGCCTACTATCAGTCCATGCCACCGTCTGCAAAAACCTCTTCTTTTCCAACGATTCAAGAGGTATGGGAACAATACCGTCCGGATCTTTTAAAGGTCGAGGCCCAGATCCAGAAGAACCTTTCCTCGGAAGTGCCGCTGATCAATCAGGTGGCCCAGTATATCCTCAACAGCGGAGGCAAGCGCATCCGTCCGCTTCTGATGATCCTGTCCTCCAGAGTCTGTCCGGCCCCGGGAGGGGACCATGTCCTCCTGGCCGCCGCCATTGAGTTTATTCATACCGCCACGCTTCTCCACGATGATGTGATTGATGAAGGCAGCCTGCGTCGCGGCAAGAAAACGGTCCGGACATTGTGGGGGAATCACGCGAGCATTCTGGTGGGCGACTATCTTTATGCCTCGGCCGTCGCGCAGGGTCTGAGCCTCAACAGTCAGGATGTGAATCTGGGGCTGCAAAAGGCCTGCTCTCAGATGATCGAGGGGGAGATGGTCCAGCATACCCACAACAGCGACCTGGGCATTTTGGAATCGGACTATTTGCGAATCATCCAGCACAAAACGGCCAGTCTGATGGCGGCGTCCTGTCATCTGGGTGCGATCGTGAGCAATGGATCGCCCGATCAAAAGGAAGCGCTCTATCAATTCGGCCGAAATCTCGGCATTGCCTTCCAGGTGGCGGATGACACGCTGGATTACATCGCACAGAAGCAACGGTTGGGCAAGACGCTCGGAGCGGATTTAAGAGAGGGGAAAGTGACGCTTCCCTTGATTCATTTGTTGCGGAACTGCTCCGAGGAAGAACGGAAAGAGGTAACGCATACCTTTGGGTTGAGCGATCCCACGGAAAAAGAATTTGATCGGGTTCTGGATTTGATGCACCGGCACGGGTCGATCGATTATGCGTTTTCGGTGGCCCGATGTTACATCGAAAAGGCCAAGGATTTCCTCTCCCCGTTCGAACCTTCCGTCCACAAAACGGCGCTGCATGTGGTTGCCGATTATGTGGCGTCGCGCGATCACTGACCCATCGATTTGTTTCTATGATTTCGCCAAGATCCCATCCATTGGTTGAATTGGCCCGGCGGGCCATACGCGAATATCTGGACGCCCGCCAGGTCATCGGCGTCCCGGCCTCGTTTCACGCGGCATTTCCGAAGCCGGCCGG
>JACQHO010000033.1 GCA_016198945.1 Nitrospirota bacterium
AAAGGAGACGCCCGCCGCAGAAGATCCGGATGTGGTTTGAGAAGTTGGAAGGGCGCTTTTAGGAAGATGCGTGCTCGTGTAACGACCGAACGCCATCAGCGTCAGGCTGGTGGTCAATTGCGAATTCGCATCCAGATTAACTCCGTGCGACGTGGTCGGCTCCGAACTGCTGGTGTCCGACTCGCTGAATTGGTAACCGGCCGTCAATCGGGTGACGCCCATCGTCCCGTCCGTATACGCACTGGCGGCGCGGGTGATAAATTTCTCTCCCGAATCCGATTTTAATTCCGATTGCTGGTAGTTTAAAACAAGCCGTGGCAATCGGGCCGTGTTGACGACCCAGTTTGCGCCCATGGAGTCAACTGTATCCTTCGTGGTGCTGCTCACGCCCCGGATGTCCGAATCCGTTTTCCGCACGATCTGTTCACGGCTCAGGCTGAGCGGCGACCACAGCGGGAACAAGCCCATGGTAAGGCGATAATCCGTCACATTGAAACGATTCTTCTGGTCCGCATCCACGAGCGTCACCTTTTGATCCAACCATGAAACATCGGCGCGATAGTTGCCGAGACGATAAAAATCCCCGAAGAGCCCGATCGTGTATTGCTGGCCGAATGAGTGGATGGAGGTGCTGGTATTGCCCGCATCGGTCTCGGTATACGTCGTGGATTTGTTGTAGTTGAGGCTCAACGACCCGCCGATATTCAGCAGGCGCGCCTGGGCCGGCGAGGTCCCCGCCATGATCAAAAACATCATCATGACTCCCAACCATCGTCCGCGCGACGCGGGCCGCAAAAACACCGCGCGCGTCGTTCCGATAAAAAACGTTCTGAAAAAGGCGGATCGGATCCTCGGATGAATAGACCCCTTGACTGCCCGCTGCATCAACGGCTCCGCGCCCAGGAGAAAGATAAATGCTGAAGGGATCATCCTTCAGACGTGCCCACGAATCGGTATCAATAAATCCTGATTTCGGCCTTTGAACGAAGGCCGTCGATCCATTCTTTTAATTTCGCTTCCGTCGCCGACCCCTGCATTTCTTTGCGCAATAAATCCTTGTTCAGATCTTCAAACGCCAATTGCTGCGCCGGTTTTTTTTCCTCCACCTTGAATACCAAATAACCGAAAAGGGTGCGAACCGGATCGCTTATGGATCCCGTTTCCTGCGCAAAGGCCACGGGTTCGATCTCAACATAGGGCAGCCGTCCCTGGTGGAGAAGACCGGTATCGCCCCCCTTTGCCTTCCAGTCCGTCTCATCCGAGAACTGCCGGACCAACTCCGCGAAATCTTCGCCTTTCTTTGCGCGATCGGCCAGATCCTGCGCCCTCCGACGACCCTTTTCCCAGTCCTCGGAGAGACCGGCCGGATCCACACCCACCAGCAGCAGCCGCAACCGAATCTGTTCCGGCAGCCTGAACTGCTCACGGTGACCGTCATAATAACGCTTCATCTCTTCATCGCTGATCCGGATTTTGGAGCGAACCTCCTGATCGGTCAACTGCCGGATGGCAAGGTAGCGCTCAATTCCGATCCGGATTTCCTCCGGGGTCAGCCCCTGGGCCTTCACCGCCTTCCGATAGTCTTCCTTTGTGGGAAAACGGGACTCGATTTTTTCAAGCTCGTCTTCGACCGATTCCGGGGCCGCTTTGATCTTAAGCCGCTTCGCCTCTTGATACAGGACTTCCTGACCGATCAGCCTATCCAGCACCTCGAGCCGTATCTCGCCCCATCGTTTTTCAGACAGGGCGCTGTGGCCGGTTTCCGGTATCCGCTCCTCCATCGCCTTTTTCAGATCCAGCGCACGGACTTCAACGCCATTCACCGAGGCGACGGGCCTTGAAAGATCGGTCGCTTTTCCTTGCGTCGCGGGTGGATTCGCTGATTCTGCCGCACGGGCGCCGGGATTCAAAAAGGAAAAAAGTCCCAATAAAATTATGATAGGGAAACGGCGGACCGCATCCCTATAAAAAATCTTTGCTCTTCCCGTCTTTGAATTTTGCATTATTGATACAGACGGCTCCAGCCATCACGCTGAAAAGGATCTAAAAAACATCACGATCATTTAACGGCCCACAGGGGCGGGATTGCTCCCGCCCCTGCAGAACCGTTTTGCTAAGCCGCGGATGGGGACAGATTTGAAATCTGTCCCCATCCGAAATCCCCTTTATTTCTGGTGACAAGAGAGACAGACCAGACTCCCTGCATTCGGCTTATCCGCAATCAAGGTGGCATCGCCGTTTGAAAGGAAACTGGTTACCGTCAAGGTGCCGCCGCCGCTCGGAACAACCATTGCGGCATCATAACGGCTCGGCAGTCGCAAGAACAACGGCCGAGGCGCATGCGGGTTGTGACAGGAGGCGCATTCGATATACTGCCCCGTCACGCCGCCCGGCGCCGGATAGGACCGGAGGGCATCCCGCCGATCGGTCGGCACGCTGCTCGCATTACGGCTCAAGAGCCGCAATCCGTTCACTCCGTTCTGCGCCGGAGAGTTCACGCAGAGCTCGGAGAACTGCGGATCGGGGGTTCCCGCAAGGCTGTTGCAGCTCGTATCCGGGATCTTCATGCTGATCGGGTGATCATCCCCCAAGTTCGTTGTCAGGTTTGGAAACGGCGCCGCACCACCGGTCATGAGCTGGTAGTTCGTCCCGGTGTCCGTACGAGTACCCTCATCCATGGAAACCGCGGCGTCGGTGAAGGCGGTTGCGTCGGTAATAATGCCGGCGGTACCTCCGGGAGCCGTGAGGTTTGCAGAGCGGAATCCACCGGAGCCGCTGGCATTCACAAGCGAATCCAATGCAATCGATCCGTCATGGCAGGACAGACAGGCCAGAGAGACGCCTTGTGGCTGGACCTGACCTTCCGCATCGAAGTTCGGGCTGCTGTAGAGGGTATAGCCCGAAGAAGCCGGAACGGTCCGGTTCCACAACGGCGCCGCCGCCGGTGCGCTTGTATTTGAGCCGTGCGGGGTATGACAGAAAACGCAAACCTCGGCCGAAGAACTGCTGGCGTTTGGAAGGTTCGGGTTGAAGTCACCCGATTTCCCCGATCCGAGGTTGTGAAGCGTGTTCCGAATATCTTCGGCCGGCACGCTGGTGTAGGCGCCGCCGTGGCCGGTAGTGCCCCCCAGGTGCACAGCCAAGCTCACGGCCGGCTGACTGAGCATCAGCAGTCCCGAGAAGAGCATCAGGACTTTCAGTTTGAGATGCATTGTGTGATCCTCCTTGTACTCGGTTTTGAGATCAAGCCTTGCAAGTAACCTGATCTCGGTATTTGGAGCGCCATGCATTGCGCCCCGCTTCATGTTACAGTAGTTCAGGCGGCGACCACCCGCCCCTTTCCTTTAATGTACTGTAAGACACAACTGCCCAAGCGAAAAAACCCCGTTCGCTTTCCCTAACCACCCCCTCTCAATCCCGGTTGTTTTATTGTAACATATGACTTTCTGATCATTTTCCATGACACGACAGACAGATCGCGCTTCCCGCATTCGGCCGCTGGCCCCAGATATTGTTCTTTCCCACAGAAGTCGTCATCACCGGCAGGCTGTCGGACGGCGAAAGATTCTTTTCGACCAGTCCCGGCACGCCGCTCGGCAGTCTTAAAAACGAAACTCGGGGGGCATGGGGATTGTGGCACGAGGCGCATTCGATAAAGTACCGCCCCGGCTGCTCGGTGGACGGATACGCGCGGAGCCGATCCCGTTTTTCAAGCGGCCAGAACGGCGCCTGCTCGGATAGCGTGCGGCTAATAAAGGCCACGCTGGTCCCGTCTGTTCCGCCGTCCAGCTTGGATGTCGTCAGATCTTCGCAGATCTCACTGAACTGGGCATCGGTCAGGCAGGGAATTTCCATGCCGACCGGGTGATCATCCCGAAGGTCCAGACTCAGATTTGGAAAGGGCTGGGCCCCTTCGCTGCCCGCGCCCGGTCCGCGAACCAGATCATGAAGGCCTCCCGAGAAAGGGCTCTCCGAACTGGGCTCCACGTCGGTTGAATCCCGGTAGCCTTCTGCAAAGGTCGAACTGGAATCCACAATCCCGCCCCCGACAAAGTTGATCGTCGGGACACCGACACCTGGGCCACGGCCCGTGCCCAGATTGGCCGAAATAAACCCTCCGGTGGCCGGTCCGTTGATCAATGAATCGAATGCGATGCTTCCGTCATGACAGGACAGGCAGGCCAGAGACACCCCCTTGGGACGATGGGTCCCGGTAAAATCCTGGCCGTCAAAGTTGGGAGAGCCGTAAATATCATAGCTGGAATCCTCCGGGAGCAGGCGGTTCCAGAGCGGTGCCTGGCCCGTCGCGGTCGAGTTGGCGCCGTGCGGGGTATGACAGAAGACGCAGATCTCGGTCGTGCCGGTTGCGTTGATATCCGGGTTGGAGGAAAGATTGTGTTTTGTTCGGCTCACATCTTCCGACATCTTCACCTCATGAGTCGCCCAGACGCCGGTCTCCATGGAGACGATCAGGAGCGCCCCGGTTACCACTCCGATAAAAAGAATGTCGCGTCCGATGAAACGTTGCACCGCTCGTTGCTCCCCGCCCGGCAAGGACGATCCGGATTGGTGGTTCGCTTTTTTAACTCTCCCCTA
>JACQHO010000235.1 GCA_016198945.1 Nitrospirota bacterium
CAAAAACGCGCAGAGACAAACGGCGAACGCATAAAAAACTATCGGCTCCCAGCCTGGTTCCGTGTCCTCAATGCCATGAGCCCAAGCGGCCGCACTATGTTTGTCTGAATTGCGGCACCTATAAAGGTCAGACGATCATCGCAATCAAAGAAACGTAGTCGAGACACGGGACGGGTCCGTTCGGGACGATCGAGGGGCTCCAACGGTGAAGGCGATCTCAATGAAGGTGGCGGTCGACGCGATGGGGGGAGATGACGCTCCCGGCCCGATCATCGAAGGAGCGGTTCAGGCCGCACGGGAATACGGTGTCGGAATCGCGTTGGTCGGTGATTCCGATACGATCCGGAAGGAACGGGACCGGTATGATCTTTCGGGTCTGGATGTCTCCATCGTCCATGCGACCCAAAAAGTAGAAATGGAGGAGGCCCCCTCCGTCGTCATCCGTCGAAAACGGGATTCGTCGATCTGGGTGGCGACCGATCTCGTCAAGAAAGGCGAGGCGGTGGCGGTCATCAGCGCCGGCAACAGCGGCGCCACCATGGCCACGGCGCTCTATCTTCTGGGTCCGCTGCAGGGCGTGGAGCGGCCCGCGATCGCGACCATCCTGCCGACCTTGACGGGCCATTCCATTCTCCTCGACGTCGGCGCCAATGTGGACTGCAAACCGCTCCATCTGTTCCAATTCGCCACCATGGGCCATGAATACGCCGAATGGGTTTTGCAAACATCCCATCCTAAAATCGGCCTGCTCAGCATCGGCGAGGAAGACACCAAGGGCAACGAGGTGACGAAAGAAGCTTTCAAGCTCCTCAAGGCGAGCCCGTTGAATTTCATCGGCAACGTCGAGGGCCGGGATGTTTATTCCGGTGCGGCGGACGTCATTATCTGCGATGGTTTTATCGGGAATGTCGCCCTCAAGATCAGCGAGGGGCTTGCGGATGTCCTGGGAAAGCTCCTGAAACGTGAAATCGCGACCAGCCTGGGGGGCAAGCTGGGGTATCTCTTTCTGCGGTCCGCGTTTCAGCGGTTTCGACGGCGTGTGGACTATGCCGAATACGGCGGCGCCCCGCTCCTGGGCGTGAACGGGATCTCGATCATCTGCCACGGGCGGTCGTCCGCAAAGGCAATCAAGAACGCCGTCCGGGTGGCCAAGACCCAGGCGGAAGGCCGGGTGAACGAGCGTATTCAGAAAGACATTGAAGCCAACACGGCGATCTACAATCGAGTGCATGAAGAGTACCTTCAATCCCTCAAACGAGACTGAATGAAAACCCGAATCATCGGCACCGGCTCTTACCTGCCCAAACGAATCATGACGAACCGGGATCTTGAGCGTCTGGTGGAGACGACCGAGAGCTGGATTCTGGAGAGGACCGGCATCCGGGAGCGGCGAATTGCGGATGAGCGTGAAGCGGCGTCGGATTTGGCGGTGCATGCGGCCCGTCAGTCGCTGGAGATGTCCGGGATTGATGAGAAAGATCTGGACCTGATCATCGTTGCGACCGCGACTCCCGATATGTTCTTTCCCTCCACGGCCTGCATCGTCCAGGACCGGATTGGGGCGCGACAGGCGGCCGCGTTTGACCTTTCAGCGGCCTGTTCCGGATTTCTGTTTGCGCTTTCCGTCGCGGACCAGTACATCCGCAACGGGGTTTACAGGCAGGTCTTGATCATCGGCAGCGAGGTGATGTCCCGGATCATCGATTGGACCGACCGGAATACCTGCGTTTTATTTGGGGACGGCGCCGGCGCCGCGGTGCTTCAGCGGACCCAGGGGGAACACGGTGTTTTATCTTCCCATCTGCATTCGGACGGGCGGCTGTGGAGTCTGATTCAGGTCCCGGGCGGCGGATCCCGCATTCCTCCCTCGCCGGCCATGCTGGCCGAGCGAAAGCCGTATATTAAGATGAAGGGGAACGAAACGTTTAAAGTGGCGGTTCGGACCCTGGAGGAGGCGGTGCATGAAACCCTGAAAGCGGCGCATGTTCAGCCGTCCGAACTGTCCCTGCTGATTCCGCATCAGGCCAATATCCGGATCATCCTGGCCGTGGCCCAGCGCCTGGGTCTGCCGATGGAAAAGGTGATGCTGAATGTCGAGCGGTACGGGAATACTTCGGCGGCATCCATCCCGATCGCTCTGGATGAGGCGGTTCGGGGGGGCCGGGTCAACGAAGGCGATTTGTTGCTGTTCGAGGCGTTTGGAGCCGGGCTGACCTGGGGCTCCGCCTTGGTGCGGTGGTAGAGCGATCCAATCGGAAATGCCTTCCAACCTGAGCGTTTTCCCCTCTTGCTTCCAGTGGCGGGTCCATTCCAGGCGTTTCTATCGTAATGGATTGATGATGCCTGGTTTTATGATTTTAAAGCCATTTTGAGGTGATTTTTTTGTTGACATCGGTGGACAATTTAAGCAATATCAGAGTCATTTGAAAATGACGGTTGCGTTTTTATTCCCAGGTCAGGGTTCTCAGTACGTCGGCATGGGCGCCCTGTTGTACGAGGCGTCCGAAACGGTACGCCAGTTTTACCAGACGGCCGAGAAGGCCTTGGGTTTTGATGTGGCGGAACTCTGCCATCATGGTCCGGCGGATCAGTTGAATCGGACCGAATATACGCAGCCGGCGATTCTAACGACCAGCGTGGCCGTGGCGGCCTTGGCAAGGGAAAAGGGGTTGACGGCCGCGATGCTGGCCGGCCACAGCCTGGGGGAGTATACCGCGCTCGTCACGGCCGGGAGTCTGGCCTTCTCCGATGCCGTTGTTTTGGTCCGCAATCGCGGACGGTACATGCAGGAGGCCGTGCCGGAAGGCTTCGGAGCGATGGCGGCCGTTCTGGGGCTGGATCGAGCCGCGGTGGAGGATATCTGCCGGGCCGCGTCAACGACCGGGGTTGTTTCAGCCGCCAACATCAACTCTCCTGTTCAGATCGTGATCGGCGGTGAACGGCACGCGGTTGAAACGGCCATGGCCTTGGCCAAGGAACGAGGAGCCAAACGGATCATCCCGCTGGCCGTCAGCGTTCCTTCGCATTGCGCGCTGATGACGCCGGCGGCCGAGCGGCTGGCGCGGGATCTGGACGGCGTGACGCTTTCCCCGCTTCAGATTCCGGTCGTCACGAACGTGGATGCCGAGCCGATCCGATCGGGGGATTCGGCCAAAAGGGCGTTGGTGCGGCAACTGGCGGCTCCCGTCCTCTGGGTGGATACCGTGCACCGCATGGTTCAAGAGGGTGTCACGACGTTTGTCGAGATCGGTCCGGGGACGGTTCTCTCCGGCCTTGTCAAACGAATCGCAAAGGATGTGAAGATCTGTCATGTCGAAGATCCTGACAGCTTGGATGCGACCCTGCGCGAGCTGGCCGCATGATTGATCGTCCGTCCCCCCTACATAGAATGAGGAAGGATGAAAAAGGCATGAATTTAAACGGACAGGTGGCTATTATCACGGGAGGCGCCCGCGGCATCGGCCGGGCGATTTCGCAGAGCCTGGCGCACGACGGCGCGCATCTGGTGATCTCGGACGTCAATCTGGAAGAGGCCCGTCAGACGGCCCAGGAGCTCACCGCCGGCGAGCACCGGTGTCTTGCGGTGGAGGCCAACGTGACGGACGGCAAGGCCGTGGCCGAGATGGCGGACCGGACGATCAAGGAGTTCGGCCGAATCGACATTCTGATCAACAATGCTGGCATCACCCGCGACGGACTGCTTCTTCGGATGAAAGAGGAGGACTGGGATCTGGTTCTGAACGTGAATCTGAAGGGGGCCTTTCACTGCACGAAATCGGTGCTGCCCGCGATGAGCAAGCAGCGTCGTGGAAGAATCGTCAACATTGCCTCTATCGTGGG
>JACQHO010000236.1 GCA_016198945.1 Nitrospirota bacterium
ACGGAATTCTGCGCTCAACCGAGGAATCCTCTCCAACGCGCGCAATTGTTTGTGGTGGGCGAGATACCGCACCTCGGCGAAGGCCTCCGGCCCCACCATCGCGCCGATGGTCACCGGATCGGCCGGGTCCAGTACCTGGACGGGATCATACGGGGGCAGGAAAGCGTCGACCTGTTCCTGTGTGGGGATCTCCACCGGCTCGTAGGCGTGGGTGAGAATGAAGCCGTCCATGCAGACCATGACCGGACAGCTCAATTCCTCGGCCAGGCGGAAGGCCTGGATATGCAGGTCCACCGCCTCCTGATTGGTCTCAGCGAAAATCTGCATCCAGCCGGCATCCCGCATCGACATGCTGTCGGAGTGATCGTTCCAGATATTGATCGGCGCCCCGATCGCCCGGTTGCCGATCGTCATCACGATCGGAAGCCCCAGCCCGGACGCGTTGTAGACCGCTTCGGCCATGAAGAGCAACCCCTGACTTGCGGTCGCGGTGTAGGTGCGAGCGCCCGCGGCCGAGGCCCCGATCAGGATGCTCAATGCCCCGAATTCGGATTCGGCATTGATGAACTGGCAATTTCCGATCTCCCCGCGCCGCACGCGGGCCGAGAGGTTTTCCACGATATGCGTCTGCGGCGTGATGGGGTAGCATGAAATCACTTCCGGACGGCAGCGCGCCACGACGGCGGCCACCGCTTGTGAACCCTCAATCTGTTCCGGCATGACTTTTCTCCTTGGCGTGCCACGGCCGGCCCGATGTGACGACCTCAAAGGTCGCCGCGGCCGCGGCCGCATTCGCCTCCCCGACCTTCCCAGGGAACTTCTTTCGTATCGCCTCGCTCACCACGGCCGAACCGAGAAGACGCGTCATGGCGGCCAGGCCGCCGACCAGGGCCGCGTTGGGAAGGGATCGGCCGGTCGTCTCGAGCGCGATCTCGGAAGCCGGCACCGTCCGGAAGTGACCATTGGGAAAACGCGAAAGCAACTCGCCGATTCCGAGTTTCTCAAGACTCCGGGCGGAGTTGATCAGGATATATCCCGACGGGCGTATCCCGGCGAAGAGATCCACCTGGTGAAGAAGCGTCGGATCCTGAATGATCAGCGCGTCGGGTTCCATCACCGGCTCGCGCAGACGGATGGTCTTGTCGTCGATGCGGCAAAAAGAGGTCACCGGCGCGCCCATTCGCTCCGACCCGAAGCTTGGAAAGGCCTGTGCGTATTTACCGTCGAGAAAGGCCGCGATGGCCAGGATCTCGGCGGCCGTCACGACCCCCTGACCGCCCCGTCCGTGGATGCGGATCTGGAACATATGATGCCTCCACCGGTCATGCGGATCGCGGTCGATCCAGAACCGAGCCCGATCGGGTTGCGATGGTTCTTTCCCTGCCCGGCGTCTTCGCCTTGGTAATGGCGTCGGTCTTCGTGCCGGTCTTGGTCTCGGACAAAACCAACCGTTCGGCCTCAAGCCAATCCTCGGTGTCAAGACCGTGGACCCCACCCCGTTTCTCATATAGTTCGTACGCCTTTTGCGCAATCCGCTCGCGAAGCGCCGATTTCATGGCGTTCGTTTCGGACGGACTGGATTTAGGTGTATCGCTTGTCTTTTTCGACTGCTCCTTCATTTCAGATCCTCCTTTAGATAGAAACGATTTCTTAAACTTTTCTATTTCTGAATATCCCCGATTAAATAGGAAACCAGCGCTTCCGCCTCGGCCTCCGAGACCAGCCCGCCCGGCATGGCGGTCATAAAGTTCGGATATTTCTTATCCTTCTCCATCCGGCCCATCAGGATGACTTTCTTGATCTCGGCAGTCGCGCCTTGGGTGACAAAGGGATCGCCCTTCAGCGCGGGACCCACCGGACTTCCCTCTCCTTTCGGGCCGTGACAGGCGGCGCATTTGGAGCCGTACAACGGCGCGGCATCCATCGCATCCGAGGCTCCCGGAAGGACCGAAACCGCGGCAATCATTAAAAACGACAGGACGATCTTACAGTGAACATGGAGATCTGATTTTTGACTCATGCGACTGCTCCCATGATTGAGTTTAAACAAGGGCCATCCCCGACCCTCGTCTCGATTTCACTTCATTCTCAAGCGAGAAAAAGATTTCGCCGCAAGAAAAATGCCCATCATATAAATCATCATGAGTGAAACACCGATCTTTTTCATGTTCTCCTCCCTTCTTTCATCCTGCCCATTCCATTACGAAGTAATTCCCCTCAAGTCTTGGAGTCGGTTTTTGCGATGAAAGAGCTGATCAGTTGTTCCACCTTTTTTGAGCCGCAGCCGGGACAGGTTACGTTTTTATCATCATGTTCCCGCAGCGACAGAGCGGCCGTGAAGACCTTCCCGCACGACGCGCATTCATACTCGTAAAGCGGCATGGCGTCCCTCCTCTTTTATCCGGGGCGTATGGCCATACGCCCCTACCGACTGTTTGCTTTGCCGGCCTTGGAGCGGCTTTGCTTGAGAACCGCTATCACCTCCTCATCCGAGACCTGGGGAAATTCGAGAAAAAACTGTCCCACCGCATAAAAAATCTCCGGGGCCTCCAGACAGATGACTTCGTCCGCCAGTCCACGGACCATTTGCAGGGCTTCGCGGGATGCCACCGCTGTTGCGGCCGTCAGCTTCGACGGCTTTTGGGTCCGGACGGCGCGGAGGGCGGCCACCATCGTAGCCCCCGTGGCGATTCCGTCGTCCACAACAATGACAATTCGTCCGGAAGGACTGATCGGGGGATGCACAGGAGTATAGAGGGCGCGGCGGCTGCGCAAGGTTTTCATCTGCGCCTGTTTTTCCCGTGCGATATAGTCTTTGCTGACCCCCAGTTCGACTGCATGCCCGGCCAGATGGATCTCGCCGGTCTCATCCACCGCGCCGATCGCCAGTTCCGCATGGCCCGGCGCCCCCAATTTATGCACCAGCACCAGATCCATCTCGCCGTCCAGCGCCTCGGCGATGATTCGGGCCATGGGAACGGCGCCTCGCGGAATGGCCAGGACCAATGGATTTTGACCGCGGTATCCGATCAATCGTTCAGCCAACAACCGAGAGGCCTCTTCTCGATCTCTGAACATCGTCTTGCCGCTCGCGCGCCGTGGTTCCGTTGAATCATTTTCCCGACGAATACCGCTCCCACTCTTATTCGTTGTGCAATGGCCGTGCCATTTTAACAAAGAGAAGGCATTCACCCTATCGGCTGTAAAATCCGCTGATATCACAAAGCGATATCCCCCGTTCTCGATCGTCAACCCGGGAATAGAATGGCGGCGATCTAATCGTTGGACAGGCGCGTTGTCCATACGGATGGACAGTTTGGATCGGCCATGCGGTCCGGGCTTGAATTTTCAGATGATTACGATCTGTTAAGGAGTCTGGACAGTTTCCAATTCCTTTTACAGTCCGTATCAACGGCCCGCTTGAATTGACTTTCTCCCGTTCATAACGGTACAATGACCCGGAATTTAACCCTCGACGAAAAAATCCATGAAGCATTCCGATTTCGTCCATCTCCACTGCCACACCCAGTACAGCCTGTTGGACGGCGCGAACCCGATCAACGCGCTTCTGGACCAGGCCGTCTCGTTCCGGATGCCGGCGCTGGCGATCACCGATCACGGAAACCTGTTCGGCGCGATCGAGTTCTACCAGAGGGCCCGCGCGGCCGGCATCAAGCCGATCATCGGCTGCGAGATGTACGTCGCCCCCAAGAACCATCGAGACAAGGAGTCCGGCGGACTGCATCACGAATACCATCACCTGATCCTCCTGGCCGCCGACCGGACGGGATACAAGAACCTGATCAAGCTCGTCAGCACCGCCCATCTCGACGGCTTTTATTACAAACCGCGCATTGATAAAGAACTGCTCCAGACCCATCACGAGGGACTGATCGGCCTGTCGGCCTGCCTGCGCGGCGAAGTGCCGTCGCTTCTGTCCAACGGCGAGCCGGACAAGGCGCTCGCGGCCGCCGGGGAATATGAAGAGATTCTGGGCAAGGGGAACTTTTATCTGGAAGTACAGCACAACGGGCTCGAACAGCAGCAAAAGGTGAATAGAGAGCTGGTCGCGCTCCACCGGAAAACCGGCATGGCTCTGGCCGCCACCAACGACGCCCACTATTTGACCCGCGGCCATGCGAAGGCCCACGACATCCTGCTCTGCCTTCAGACCGGAAAGACGGTGAACGAGACAGATCGGATGCGATTCGGGTCGGACGAGAACTACCTCAAGTCGGCCGAGGAAATGGCCGCAAATTTCTCGGAGTTGCCCGAAGCGGTCCTCAACACAAAACGGATCGCGGAGCGCTGCAACCTCGACCTCGCCTTTGATCAATTTCATCTGCCTCATTATAAAGTCCCCGAGGGCTTCACCCGGGAACACTATCTTGAGAAGCTGTCCCGGGAGGGACTGGCGGCCCGTCTTAAAAATAAACCGCCCGACGCTCTTCCCGATGAAATTTATGGACAACGCCTCGCGACGGAACTGGCCGTCCTCAACAGCATGGGGTACGCCGGTTACTTCCTGGTCGTCTGGGATATCATCAATTACGCCCGCTCGCACGGCATCCCGGTCGGACCGGGCCGCGGCTCGGCTGCCGGAAGCCTCGTTGCCTATGCCCTGCGGATCACGGATATCGATCCGATGCGGTACGACCTGCTGTTTGAACGGTTTCTCAATCCCGAGCGCGTTTCGCTCCCGGACATCGACATGGACTTCTGCATGGACCGCCGGGAGGAAGTGATTCATTACGTCACCGAAAAATTCGGCTCGGACCATGTCTGTCAGATCATCACCTTCGGGACGATGGCCGCCAAGGCCGTCATCCGCGACGTGGGGCGCGTGCTGGAACTGCCCTATGCCGAGGTGGACAGGGTGGCGAAACTCGTCCCGAATACGCTCGGAATCACACTGGACGAAGCGATCAAGGCCGAACCAAAACTCCAGGAGCTGAACAAGACCGATCTCAAGATACAGGAATTGCTGACGCTGGCCCGGTCGCTCGAGGGCCTGGCCCGCCACGCCTCCACCCATGCCGCCGGCGTTGTGATTTCAGAGGAACCGCTGACGGACCATGTGCCCCTCTACCGCGGGGCCAAGGGTGAAATCGTCACGCAATACGCAAAGGACGATCTGGAAAAAATCGGGCTGGTCAAATTCGACCTCCTCGGCCTCCGGACGCTCACCGTCATTGATCAGGCCGCAAAACTGATCAACAAGAAACGATCGTCCGAGGAAGCGATCCGGCCCAGCGAACTTCCGTTGGACGATCCCAAAACCTATCAGCAGCTCTCCGCCGGGGATACGATCGGCATCTTCCAGCTGGAAAGCCGGGGGATGCGCGACCTGCTTGTCAAGCTCAAACCGGAGGGGTTCGAGGATCTGATCGCCATCCTGGCCTTGTATCGCCCGGGTCCGATCGGAAGCGGCATGGTGGACGATTTCATCAAACGAAAGCGCGGCCTCATTCCGATCAAATACGATCTGCCGCAGCTCGAGGAGATTTTGAACGAGACCTACGGCGTCATCGTCTATCAGGAGCAGGTGATGAAGATCGCCAATGTCCTGGCCGGCTTTTCCCTGGGGCAGGCCGATCTTCTCCGTCGTGCGATGGGAAAAAAGAAACCGGAGGAGATGGAGAAGCAAAAGGAACGGTTCATCCAGGGCGCGCGGGGCAACGGGATCCCCGAGAAAAAGGCCGAGAAGCTGTTCGATCTCATGGCCTACTTCGCCGGTTATGGATTCAACAAATCCCACAGCGCGGCTTACGCGCTGATCTCCTACCAAACCGCCTATCTCAAAGCGCATTACCCGGTCGAGTTCATGGCCGCGCTGCTCTCCAGCGAAATGGGCAATTCCGACAAGGTCGTCCGTTACATCACCGAATGCCGCGCAATGGGCATCAAGATCCTCCCGCCCGACGTCAACGAAAGCCGGCGGGATTTCACGGTCGTCGAGGACGGCATTCGATTCGGCCTCGCCGCCATCAAGAACGTGGGAGATAACGCCATCGATTCGATTCGCGAGGCCCGCGAGCAGGGCGGGCCGTTCGCCTCCATTTTTGATTTCTGCCGCCGGATCGATTCCCGCAGGGTCAACCGCCGCGCGATCGAGGGGTTCATCAAAAGCGGCGCGCTGGATTCGACAAAGGCCAGGCGGTCTCAGATGACGGCCGTCATGGAAAAGGCCGTTGAGGACGGGAACGTCGCGCAACGGGACCGACTGCAGGGACAGGAAGCTCTGTTCGGCCTCGAATCCAGCGATTCAAAAACCGCCGCGGACCCGCTCCCGCCGCTGGAGGAATGGGACGAGGCGCAGATGCTGCGGCTTGAGAAGGAAAGCGTCGGATTCTACATCACCAGCCATCCGCTGGTGCGTTATGCCGAGGAATTGCGGAACTATGCCACGGCCAATTCCGAGTCGCTGGACGACGTTCCGGAGGACCGGCAGGTCAAGCTGTGCGGCATTATTGTGCAGCAGAAGATCCTGACGACCAAACGCGGCGACAAGATGGCCAATCTGACCTTTGAAGATCTGCACGGCTTGTTTGAGGTTCTGGTTTTCCCGGATCTGTACAAAAAAACATCCGCGATCCTGACGACGGACACGCCGTTTTTCGTGACCGGTTTTGTGGACAAGGGTGAGAAAGGGGCCAAGGTCAAGGCCATCGGCATCGAACCGCTGGCCGAGGTACGGGAACAGATCACGCGCCGCGTCGATATCTGTCTGAACTCCACCGGTCTGACGGCCCAGGACATTCAACGCTTGAAGGAAATCCTGCTCCGTCACCGCGGTCCCTGCCCGGTCTTTCTTCGTCTCGGCATGCCCAACCGGACCGAGTCCACGATCGCCGTGGACGAGCAGGTCCGGATCAAACCGACCGACCTGTTCATTTCGGATGTCGAACGGGAATTCGGAAAGGGAACCGTCGTCTTTCGATAATCCAACGGGACGGATCACGACCGGCGACGCCCGACCCCCATGAAAAGGAGCCCTGCTTGAGAGACTTCCTGGATTTTGAAAAACCTTTGATCGAATTTGAAGAGAGAATCGAGAAATTAAAACCCTTCTCCAAGACCGACCCGTTGATTCAACGTGAAATCGAGACGATCGAAAAGAAGGCCCGGGAGGTTCAGACCGAAATTTATGCCCGACTCACCCCCTGGCAGCGGACCCAGCTGGCCCGGCACCAAAACCGGCCGAACACCCTGGACTATATCGCGTTCATGATCCATGACTTCGTCGAGCTCCACGGCGACCGCCTCTACGGCGACGACCGCGCCGTTCTCGGCGGGGTCGGAATTTTCCGCAACCGTCCGGTCGTGATCGTCGGTCATCAAAAAGGCAAAAGCGTGAAGGAGCGGGTCGAGCGCAATTTCGGGATGCCCCATCCCGAAGGATACCGCAAGGCCCTCCGCCTGATGAAACTGGCCGAGAAATTCATGCGGCCGGTGATCACCTTCATCGACACGCCGGGGGCCTACCCCGGCATCGGGGCCGAAGAGCGCGGACAATCCGAGGCGATCGCGCGGAACCTGCTTGAGATGTCGCGGCTGACGGTGCCGGTGGTCGTGGTCGTGATCGGGGAGGGTGGAAGCGGCGGCGCGCTGGCGCTGGGCGTGGGGGACCGCATCCTGATGCTGGAGCATACGATCTATTCCGTCATCTCCCCGGAAGGCTGCGCCGCGATCCTCTGGAACAACAGCGCCAAGGCCCCCGAAGCGGCCGAGGCGATGAAGATGACGGCCAAGGATCTTCTGGCGCTGGGCGTGATCGACGAGATCGTTCCGGAACCGGTCGGGGGCGCGCATAAGGACCCCCCGCAGGCGGCCGAGATCCTCGAAAAGGCGATCGAGAATCAGATGGTCGAACTGGAGGGGATGAAAACGGACGATCTGCTCGAACAACGGTACCAGAAATTCCGGAAGATGGGCGTCTTCGGTGAAGAGATGGTATAGTCAAATCCCGCGAAGTCGGGTGGCGCGGGCGACCTTGTCGATCGCCGTCATATACGCGGCCACACGAAGCGTCACCTTTTTTTCACGGGCGATGGAAGCGACCTGCTGATAGCTCCGGGTCATGATCTTTTTCAACTCGCGATTCACCTGTTCTTCCTCCCAGTAAAGCTGCTGCAGGTTTTGCGTCCATTCAAAATAAGAAACCGTCACGCCGCCGGCGTTGGCCAGAATGTCCGGGATCACCGTAATCCCCTTTTTCTCCAGGATCTCGTCCGCCGTCGTCGTGGTCGGACTGTTGGCCGCCTCGGCGACCAGTTTCGCCCTGATCCGGTCGGCATTGAATCTATGAATGACTCCGCCGAGGGCGGAGGGAATAAGAATGTCGCAGTCGAGCTCGAGCAACGCCTCGTTCGTGATCGGCCGCGATCCGGGAAATCCGGCCAGGCTCCGCTTTTCGGCCTTGTAGGCCAGCACCCGATCCACCGGCAACCCCTCGGGATGGTGGATCCCTCCCCGGCTGTCGCTGATCGCGACGACCCGGCCTCCCAGCTCGCTGATGAACCGTGCCGCGTGGCTTCCCACATTGCCGATCCCCTGGATCACGACGCGGGCCTTTCCGAGATCCAGGGGATAATCCCGGGCAGCCTCCTGAAGAACAAAGACGCATCCGCGGCCGGTCGCCTCTTCACGGCCCTTCGACCCGCCCACCTCGATCGGTTTCCCCGTGACGACGCCGGGCGTGTAGCCGTGCCGCCGGCTGTACTCGTCCATGATCCAGGCCATCACCTGGGGATTGGTATTGACGTCCGGCGCCGGGATATCCTGATACGGCCCGATGACGGTGTCCAGCATCGAGACGAAGGTCCGGGTGACGCGCTCCAGTTCGGCGGGCGAGAGGCGCTTCGGATCGCAGGCCACGCCTCCCTTGGCGCCCCCGAACGGAATATTGACGACGGCCGTCTTCCAAGTCATCAGCGCGGCCAGCGACCGCACTTCGTGGAGATCGATCTCCGGATGGTAACGGATTCCGCCCTTCATCGGTCCCCGTGCGTTGTTGTGCTGGACCCGATAGCCGACAAAGACCTTGAGCCCTCCGTCGTCCATCTTGACCGCAATCTTGACCTGGATCTCGCGAAACGGGGTTTTGAGCAATTCCCGCGTCTCGCCGTCGAGACCCATCGCGTCCGCGGCCCGATCAAACTGGTAATGGGTGATCTTCTCGCTGTCGATCCGTTCCGTTTCGGACATAACGCCTCTCAGAGGGGGACAGATTTGAAATCTGTCCCCTCCCCTTGGACTTCATATCTGTCCCCAGCCATTGCGTCCGCGTCGCGACCGCGCGACGACGGCCTCAAACAGGAAATGATAGATTTCGGCATGACGCTTCGCCTCCCAGAGATCCTCTCCCCAGATATACGCCCCGTGATTCCGTACGAGGATGCAGAACGATTCCGAAAAGACCGGGGCCTCCAGCGCCCGACGGATCTGATCCACCAACTCCCGTTCCCGGGGGGTGTTCCGGATCACCGGCACGGCATGCTTCGCCTGATTTGAGACCCCGCGGACCCCTTTTAACATCTCCAGGCCTTCGATGATGAAATGATCCCGGTCCTCGGACAGATCGGCGGCCAGAACGGCGGAGAGCGCATGGCTGTGCATCACCGATCCGACCTTCCTTTGAGTCATAATCAGACAGAAAATGGGGTTGCATTCCGAGACGGCCAGCGAACGATTCCGGGGCGGCCGGATCACCCCTCCGGTCATCCGGTCAACCACGAACAGATCGGACGGTCGGACCTCTTCCTTGTGGACGCCGGTCGGCGCCATCAGAACCGTTTTGGGACCGGTCGCGGCGCAGATGCCGCCGCCGGTTCCTGAGACCCAGTCCTTGTCGTAGAACCGTCGGAGCAGCCGGCAGAGCAATGCGGCCCGGTTTTTCTGAGTTGCGGAATTTTTCGTCATGAACTTGCAGGGGACAGATTTGAAATCCGTCCCCTCGTGGTTGGGACGGGCTAATTGGTCAGGTCGCCCGCCGGTTCATGAATCACCTCATGCACCGGCAGTGTTTCGGCCACCTCTTTGAATTCCTTTAATGCCGGAAGCTCCGAAAGGTCTTTTAATCCGAAATACTGGAGGAATTCAGTCGTGGTGCCGTAGAGCATCGGACGGCCGAGCCCCTCCCGCCGTCCCACAATCTTCACAATGCGGCGTTCCAGCAATGTTTTGAGCACGCCGGCCGAGTCCACCCCCCGAATCGCCTCGACCTCCCCGCGCGTCACGGGCTGCTTGTAGGCCACGATCGCCAGGGTTTCCAGACCCGAACGCGATAGTCGGGTTGCGGTCTTGATCTTTTCCAGAGCCCGGATCCAGGGGGCGCATTCGGATCGGGTCGCGATCTGGTAACCGCCGGCCACCTCCACGATCTGAAGTCCCCGCCCGGCGGAATCATAGTTTTGCCGCAGCCGGTCCAGAGCCTCGCGAATCCGGTCCGGATCGGCCCCTTCTATCACTTCGGCCAGCCGGTTCAGGGAAATCGGCTCGCCCGAGACGAATAGAAGGGCTTCTACGACGGCTGTGAGTTCGTGTTCTTCCATACGCGGATCGTCCCAAAAAGTTCGGCCTGTACGATATGCACCCGTTTCAGCCGGATCAGCTCCAGCAATGCCAGAAAGGTCACGATCATGGCGAGGCGCGTGGTATCGCCGTCAAACAACGCGGCAAAGGTGACGCTTTCGACGCCGTCCAGTCGATCCAGAATCAGGCCCATCCGGTCCTGAACCGAAAGCTCATCCACCACGATCTCAAGGCTCTGAATCGTAGGCGCGCGCTCCATCACGCCGCGGAGGGCCGAAAGGAGATCAAACAACCCCAGATCCACCAGGTTGATCTCGTCCGTCGGGCCGTCGCTTCCGATCACGGCTGGACGATGGAATACTTCGCGCCATTCCAGTTCCCGCGATTCCAGTCCCTGAGCCGCGTCTTTAAATCGCTGGTACTCCAGCAGCCGCATCACCAGATCGGCGCGCGGGTCCTCGTCCTCTTCTTCCTCGTCCGTTTCGGAGGGCGGAAGAAGGGTCCTGGACTTGATATGGATCAAGGTCGCGGCCATCACCAAAAATTCACCGGCCACGCTTAGGTTCAACGACTTCATGATGTTCAAATATTCGAGATACTGGCGGGTGATCAGCGAGATCGGAATATCATAGATATTGATCTCGCTCTTTTTAATGAGGTGAAGCAGAAGGTCGAGCGGGCCTTCGAAGGCCGGAATTTTGACGGCGTAACCGGTTTGAAGATCGTCCATGCTCACAGGGTCAATCTTAGTCCCACCGTAAAATTAATGTCAAGGGGCGATGTTCTTTAAGCCGCCGTGCGTCGGCCGCCGCCGCTCCTTCAAATCACGGCGGGGTTTCGTCCCAAGAAGCTCGTTCGCCTCCCGTTTCATTTTTTGGAGCTCGGCCATGAGTTCGAGAAGGGTTTTTTCGGCGGCGGGATCCTGGGGCCTTGCGTCGTAGGCCTTGTTCAACCAGAAGATGGTATTTTCCAGCTTCTGGTTGATCACGGCCTGAATCTGCTCCGTTGTCAAAACGGTCTCAGATTCGTGAATCTCCTGCGCCATTCGACCTTCTCCACTATATATAGTAGCCGTGCGGTTGGATGCTACTATAGCAAAACCAATTTAGTTGTCAAGGAGAAAGTCAAGATATGGTGGAAAAAATAAGGCAGCTAACGAGATATTGTGGTTTTATTCTCTTTTTTGGCCTCCCGGCTATAGGCGACCCGTGAATATAATGCGACAAGAAAGGGCACTAAGTAATTCATCGAAATACCGAACAGATTGCGTGTGACGAAACTCTGATTGATGAGACACAGAATCGTCCCGACCACGAGCGAGGTCTGGATCGGCTTCGCAAGGTGATGCAAATTCTCTCTGGCGCGGTTTATCATCGGCCGGGGCCTCAGTCCTGTCCGAGCGACGGAAGACCGTCGATACTTTTTGCATTCTTGGCCCGGCGATATTCTTCCAGCTTGGCAGTTCCTTTTTCCTGCGCCCACTTGTCGAGGGAGTCGCGCCGGCCGCGGTGGTCAAAAAACGGGACGGCATAACCGCACGAGTCCGAAACACGGGAGACCTTCACCCGGATAACGGCGCGGGTTCCGAAGTTTTTCGGAAATTGTGCGATCAGCGCCGCAAAGTCGGGGTGGCCGGGCGTTAAGACCTCTCCGCGGCCGTGCAGTCTGACAATCGCCGGCGGTCCTTCAAACGCGCAGAACATGATCACGATCCGGCCGTTCTCGCGCAGATGGGCGATCGTCTCGGCCCCGCTTCCGGTGAGATCCTGATAAGCCACGGTATGCGGATCAATCGCCCGGAACGAATCTCCGCCCTTCGGCGAGCAGTTGACATGCCCGTCGCCTCCCAACGGCGCCGTCGCGACAAAGAATATCCGTTGCTGCCCGATCCATTCGGCAAGCTTGTCGTCAATCTGTTCACGGGATTTACTCATACGGCATTATCTTCACGAAAATAAATCTATCACCTTTTCTTTCTGGGTTTAACAATGTCCTCCACCTCAACATCGATGACCAGCTTGTGCGGACCATTCGTAACCGTAATCTTGGCTGTGCCGACTGCTTTTGCTGTGGCCAGGCCTCTGGTATCGACGACCACGACCCGTTCATCACTGCTGACGTAGGTAGTTCCCTCGACATCACGATCGACACCATCGGAATATAGGCCGCTTATATAGAGCTGTCTGTTTTGGCCCAGCATGGAAAATGAATAGTAATTCCCCAACCCGGACTTTAAACCCTGAAGCGTGACGGTCGGCGGCAAACCGACAAAAATCGTTACAGAAGGTGAGGAAACGGCACCCTCTACTGTTGCTCCCGTTGCTGAAATCTCGATACGGCTTGGGCTTCCAAGGGGAATGACGAACGTGCACTCCAAAGGTAGCGAAGAAATTTCGTCTGGACATTTATCGATACCACCGGTTGTCTCAAAGTTGACGTACAAAATATCATCCGGATCATCTGGCGAAAGCTCTGCCACAATTTTTACGGACTGCCCTTCTAAAAACACCTCCCCCGATTTGGACGAGACAATCTCAAGCGCGTTGGCCGCGTGTCCGCCCAATACAAACACAATGATAGTAGCTACCGTAATCGTTGCACGTCGCACCATCATTTTCGCTCCTTGTCAGAGCGGAAAAGGGGACAGATTTATTTTTCTGCCTGCCGATCTTGCTTTGGCCGTCCCCTCCCTCGCCACTCGATCCTCCGCCCTACGTGTTGCACCACCTCACTTACAAATCGGTCACTCCCGGTTAACTGGCCCCGCTGCACGGCTGCCCGTATACGTTCCCATTCTCCAGTGGGCACAGCATCATTTACCCACTTGGCATAGAGAACAGTCCGCTCACTCGGCGTCGGCGCTAACGCCTCATAACAGGGATCTTGATCCAGTCCACGCCACTCGGCCAGACCAATCTTTGATGGATAGCTCGACCATCGATATTGCTCGGGACGACTGACCAAATGGGCACGCACCGGATTGAGTTCGATATACCGGCAGCATGCGAGCAAATAGGCGTCCGTCTCAATTGGGCTCGATTTATACCGCCCCTCCCAAAGCGTTCCGGTCCGCTGATGCCGCCGGTTGACGTATCGAGTCTGCCGCCCAGCGACTCGTTTCATCAGCAGCGCCAGATTAGAGGCCTTTGGACCCGGATCAATAATGAGATGGACATGATTAGTCATGAGACAGTAAGCATAAATCTTACAGCCCAATGTCTGTTTCCAGTCATTTAGATTTTCTAAGTAGTAACCGTAATCATCATCCGAGAGAAACACGGTTTGTTTATTGTGTCCTCGTTGGATGATATGATGCGGCCGGTCTGAGAGAACGATTCTACTGAGCCTCGGCATATGAGACAGTCTGCCTTGCGTGTTTAATTCAGTCAAGAAAATAAATCTGTCCCCTTTTTATGAAAGATCGCATCAATTGTTTTGGACATCGCCATCACCCTCTAAACAAATTAAAAACAACGGAGCACAGAGACAAAGTCAAGTGCGAGCCTTCTCCACCCACCTGTCAGCCACCCACACACTCCCCAACATCATCACGATCATGTCGAGATAAACATAGAACATGACCGAACCCATGGGCGGATTGGTGGTGGACAGAACGTCAAACGGCTTCGGCGACCAGGTCCAGCAGCCGAAGGC
>JACQHO010000028.1 GCA_016198945.1 Nitrospirota bacterium
GGATACTCCCAGGGACAAAAGCATGTCAAGCTCTTCCCGGGTCTCGATTCCCTCGGCAACGACGTTGGACTTCATGGATCGCGATAACGACAAGATCGCCCGCAGCAGTTCCTGCTTGATGATATTTTTATTGATCCCGCGGACCAGGGAGATGTCCAGCTTCAAGTATTGCGGTTTTAATTCCACAACGGTCTCCAGGCTGGAATGCCCGGAGCCGGTGTCGTCCACCGCAATCGCGAAACCGAGATCGGTGTAGTAATCCGCCGCGGACCGGAAGAGGACATAATTTTCGATCGCGTCCTTTTCCGAAATCTCCATGACGATCCGACCGGGATTCAAGTGGGTTTCCTGAAGCAGGGCGTCCAGGGCCCCCCCCTTGAAACCCGGGTCGTGGATCGTGGCCGGAAGACAGTTGATGAACAGCCGATGGTCCTTGTCGAGAGACGCGGCATTGATCAGGGCCTTGCGCCGGCAGAGGCGGTCCAGTTCGAATACCAAATCGGCCTCTGCCGCGGTTCCAAAAAGATGGTACGGAGATTCGTACTCGGTGCCCTTGGGCCCCCGGCTCAAGGCCTCGTACCCCAACACTTTGAAATCGGTCAGCCGGACGATCGGCTGATAATGGGTCCGGATTTCTTCCTTGATGATCAACTCCTGGACCTTCTCTTTGTTTCGCATCGACTGCCGCAGCTGCTGGTATTGACTCATGACCTTGGCGTCTTCGATCAGCTTGTAGATCTGGCGTTCCTCCTGGATGAGGGGATTATAAATGGTGATGGCGTGACCCACGGCGATTCTCGGCTGGGACTTGAGGTAGGGAGAAACGGTTTTCACCATGCCGGCGCCGATCACGTTGGCGACCCGATCAACCAGCGCTTCCAGATCGGACGAATAAAACTGGCGGCCTTCTCTTTTTCGGGACAGGAAAACGAGAAACTGCTCGCCCTCGATGCCGTAAAGCGTCACGAGATCGCTTTGCCGTATCTCCTTGCCCTTCAGATCGAGAATCAGATCGGTCAGCGCTTTCAATACTTTCCGGTAAACCTCTCGACCGAAGCTCTGTTCGATCTTATTGATCCGGGTTGCATCAATAAACAGAAGGGCCAGTGCGCCGTCGCGGACAAGAAACGACTGGATTTGCTTGAGTTCCTCTTGATAAGTGGAAAGGGTCTGCTGTACTTGCGGGTTTCTCATCAACACCTGATCCGGGGATGATCCGCGAGAAAACATCACGAACTCCTATCGTCAATTCACAGCTTAAGTATATCAGAACAACACCTGATGTCAATCAAGAGATGATCTACAGATTATTGAAATTGAAGGTGAAATAAGTCAGACCGCCGGAATCGCCCTTTGCAAACAGTCCTTGAATAACCGTAGCCTTTATCCGATTTCGTGGCCTTCTCCCTCAACGAAACGAGGGTTTCTTTTTCAACCGCCCGGCGCCCGATCGGCCGATTGTCTTGTATTCCCGTGCGTACCGTACATAGTTGCTTGCGGCCTTCCCAATGTAGGCGCGTTGTACCTCCGTAATCGGCCGGACCGGACGGCCGGGAATGCCCATCACCAGCGAGCCCGGCGGAATGACGGTGCCTTCCGTCACAACAGCGCCCGCAGCCACGAGGGAATGCTCGCCGATCACCGCGCCGTTTAAGACGATCGCGCCGATCCCGATCATCGCGTCATCCTTGACGGTCGCCCCATGCACCATCGCCCCGTGGCCGATCGTGACCCGATGGCCGATGATGCAGGGGAAACCATGGCCGACATGAAGCACCGCCCCGTCCTGCACGTTGCTTTCATCCCCCACAACCACCGGCGCGATGTCGCCGCGGACCACGGCCGAAAACCAGACACTGGAGGATTTTCCAATCGAAACCTCTCCGACCACGGTCGCCGTCTTCGCGACAAAGACGGATGGATCAATGCGGTATCGCGACGGCTTTCGCTGCTTCGGCATCGGATCTCCCGTGTTATCGAATCGGTCGGTACCGGACGGCCAATCGTGCCGGAGAAACACCCAGAAAATAGGCCAGCACGAAAATCTGATTCCTCAGCGTCGTGTACCCGATCCCTTCGTTATCCCACCGTCGTGAAGAGGTCGTAATCGGCATGGGAAGCAAGGCGATCTTTCCCGCTCGTTTAAGCCGCCGGCTGAACTCAAGATCCTCCATGATCGGGAGGTCCGGGTATCCTCCCATCCGTTCAAAGACCGATCGTCTGACAAAAATTCCCTGATCACCGTAAGGGATATTTGTCAACCGGGTCCGCCCATTCGCCGCGGCCGCCACCAGTCGCAACACCGGCCTGGAAGAATCAATCGCAAGCGCAAAGGCGCCGCCGGCAACGGCAGGGTCCTCGAGCGCCTGCATGACCGCGTCGAACGCGCCATGCGCGAGACGGGAATCGGCATGAAGAAAGAGGAGAACATCCCCCCGGGAGGCCCGCGCGCCCGCATTCATCTGCCGGGCCCGGCCGGTTTCAGTCGTCAACACCCTGTCCGCCAACGGCCCGGCCAGCGCGGCCGTTCCGTCCGAACTGCCGCCGTCCGCCACGATCCGTTCGACATCGCCGCGCCGCGGCAAATCCTTCAACGCTCTTTCAATGACTGCAGACTCGTTGAAGGTCGGAATAATGACCGAGATTCGCGGAGGCATTCGTATCAGCGCCGAATTTATTTCTTGGCCAGGTACGGATCGGGGTTCTTCTCGAACTTCGCCTTGCAGCTCGGATGACAAAAATAGTACGTGGCGCCCTGATAGACGTATGTGGCGGCGGGCTTTTTTTCATCCACCGTCATTCCACAAACCGGATCCTTCGCCATGGAGTCCTCCTTTTTGCAATGAACCGAATTTCATTAAAACTTGTTGAGCACCAATCCCGTGAGAGGTTTGGGATAAAAATAGGTGGATTTCTGCGGCATCCGGTCCCCCGCCAGAACAACGTCGCGGACCTGGCTTATTTTTGTCGCATTCAGGAAAAAGACCAGGCCGGCCGAGCCGTTCTGGACCATCTTGACGGCGGCCTCTTCGTCTTTGACGAACTGGATCAGGCTTTCCTTCTTCGCGGATGGATCGGCAATTCCGAGCGCCTCTTCCAGAATCGTTTTCTGGAAGATCGAAACGTCGAGGGTGTCCAGCGCCTTGGACGCCGATGGAGCCCCGGACGGGCTCAGTTTAAGCAGATGGAACGCCCGCTCGCTCTTCGCGTACATTCCGAAAACGGTCGCGGTCCGCCCCGCCTTTTGCATTTCCTGAAAGAGTTTCTTCCGCACCGACATTTCCGTGGCGTTGTTGAACTCCAGATGGGTTACTTCAAACGACTTCCCCAGCCGTTGTTTCAGGGTTTTGAGGTCGCACGGCAGCGGGTTCATGATGACGCGGTGAATCGGCAGGAGCGAGATCCCGGCATCGTCCATATTGGAGCAAAAGACAAAGGTGGAATCATAGGGCTGGGGCCCCGTCGGATGACCGCGCTCCCGCATCTCGTTTCTAAAGTTCAGGGCGGTTTCATACCGATGGTGGCCGTCCGCAATGAAGAACGGCTGTTCCTTCAACAAATCCGATGCGGCCTTCACAACCGGCGGAGCGGAAACCTTCCAGAGGCGGTGACGTATCTCTTCCTCTCCCACGAAGTTCACCAGCGGATGGGCCTCGTCCACCGACCGCTCCAGATGGGCCATCACCTCTCCCGCCGGATCGGAATAGATCATGAAGATGGGGCTGGTATTGGCCTGGCAGGTCCGCATCAGTCGAAGCCGGTCCTGTTTGGCCTTCGGAAAGGTAAACTCGTGCGGAAAGATCTTTCCCTTTCCGATCTCCTCCAGCTCTACCAGCGCGAAAAACCCCTTGAGGGTCTTTTTTTCTTTATTGGGCAGGACGTAATCAAGCTTGTAAAGATACAGCGACGGCTCCGGATCGCGCTCAAACACCCCCTGTTTGATCCAGTCTTTTAAGAAGGCCGCGGCACGGGTGTAACGGTTGTTCGTGGGGGTATCGTCAGGATTCTCCTTGCCCAGCTCCATTCGGATCATATTGTACTCATGGTTGTGGTAGTAACGCTCCTGCGCCTGGGAATTGATCACGTCATAGGGCGGACAGACCGCCTTGCGAAGATCCTTGATCTTGTTCGGGTTGTACCGCATGCCCTGGAACGGTTTCAGAATAGCCATCGGACTCCTTTATATAGAGTTATGTTCAGCGATAACGTTGCACGTCAAACCGGTACAGGGCCGCTTCTTCATCGGTGAAGATTCCCGCTTTTTCTTTTGCCATCCGGATCTGCTGCTCGGCGGTCCGGATCCCTTCCAGGTCCGGCAGCAACAGGCCCCGCTTTGAACCCCGGATCACCAGAACTCCGAATTGGCGAGGATCCCAATCCCGGCTCGTGGCCGGCATCGGCCGAGAGAGAACATCCACCGAACAGTCAATATCACCCAGTTCGGTTGCGGTCAGGGGGATAAATCGGGGATCCCGCGTGGCCGAGGCGATCGCATTCTGGATTACCTCCTCCGCCATCGAGGGTTGCATGGGCTCGTAGGTGCCGACACAGCCGCGCAATTGACCGTTTTTCTTCAGGCAGACAAAGACGCCGGCCGGCTTCGGAAATGCCGCGTGAAACGAGGCCGGGACGCCGATGACCTGGCGGGCGTCCAGATATTCGCGTATGGCCCGCCGGGCCAATTCAACCAATGGATGGGATCTTGGCGAAATCATAGAAACA
>JACQHO010000241.1 GCA_016198945.1 Nitrospirota bacterium
CCCAGACGCTGTGCCCTGCCGCGCATCGCGACGTTATGCTCCTTGCTGCCGGTGAAGTGATGAAGCGCGTATGGAAATTCGGCGTCCGAAACGACGCGCAGATCGGCATTGATCCCGGAGTGAAGACGAATCGAGGACTTGGTCTCGCCCTTGGCGATCACCTCCTCGACTTCCGGAAGGGTCGTGAAGGCCTCCATCACCGGGCCGGACCGCTCCGCGCTCACGAGCAGGTCGATATCCTTCACGACCTCCTTCTTCCGTCGGAGGCTTCCGGCAACCGCGATCCGTTGAACCGATTTGTGCGCCTTTAACACGTTGTAAAGAAGTTCGGCCTCATCGGCAGCGATCGGATAATGGAAGAGACCTTTCTGCTTTCGCACGTATTGAATGCCCTGGAGGATCTTCTCCTGCATCTTTGGCCCAAAACCTTCTAATTTCATCAGCCGATTTTCGTTGCAGGCATACTCCAGCTCTCCGAGGGTCGAGACACCCAGGTGTTCGAAGATCGCCCTGGCCCGCTTGGGACCCAGCCCCGGAATCCGTATCATCTCGATCAATCCCTCCGGAACCGAGGCCTTGAGCTCTTCATAGTATCCCAGCTTCCCGGTCGTCATCAGCTCGGTGATTTTTTCAAACAACGCGACCCCGATGCCCTTGACCTCCTTCAACGCACCCGACCGGACGGCTTCGCCGAGATCCATGTCGAGCGCGGCGATGGTGCGGGACGCATTGGAATAGGCGCGGGACTTGAACGGATTTTCCCCCTTCAATTCGAGAAGCGTGGCGATCTCATCCAAAATTTCACTGACTTCTTGTCTGGTCATCCGCACTCTTTCCGGGTCTCTAACAAAGCGTTCGCATTTCTCTGAAGGCCGCCACGCTTGGGACGAAGCAACGGCGTATCCTTGAATGCGGCGCGGAATTTCACATCCGAGTCGAGCGCCGTCACACGTTCCAGATCCAGCCAGGGTCCGGCGCCCTGGTCCGGCTGAAATTCCTTGACGGCCGTCGGCTTTGGATGAGCGTTATACGGACAGACCTCCTGGCAGATGTCGCAGCCGAAGACCCAGCCGTTTAATTTGGGTTTGAATGCGTCCGGAATTTCTTCTTTGTTCTCGATTGTGAGATACGAGATGCAGCGGTTGGCATCGAGTTGATACGGCGCGATCAGCGCTCCGGTGGGACAGGCGTCAAGACAGAGCCGGCAGCTCCCGCAATGAGAGGTCTGTGGCTCTCCGGGTTCCAACCTGATCGTCGTCAAGATGACGGATAAAAAAACCCATGAACCGAACGCCTCCGTGATCAGCAGCGTATTCTTTCCAATGAATCCGATCCCGGCCTGACGCGCGAAGGCCTTTTCCAACACCGGGCCGTGATCGACATAACCACGACAGTCTGTCCCCGGCCCGGCCGCATCTCGGATGAAGACCTCAAGCTGCGAGAGCCGTTCCTCGATCACCCGGTGATAATCGCGACCCCAGGCATAACGGGAGACATGGCCAAGAACCGGGTGGGGACAGATTTCAAATCTGTCCCCACTTACGATAGCAGCCTGCCCCGGCGCGTAATTCATCGCCAGAACAATCACGCTCTTTGCGCCGGGAAGAACCTTTTGCGGATGTGACCGGCGACGGGGCTCACGGGCCATATAACCCATCCCGGCATGGCGGCCCTGCGCCAGCCACTGTGTTAAGGCATGGCCGTCCTGCTCAAGGCGATCGGCCGCGGCGATCCCGACGGCGTCGAAACCCAAGGCCCGCGCTTGATCGATGATCCTCTGGGTCAGGGAAGACGGCATACCGTCATCACTCCGAAAGAAATTTCCGGCAGTGGGAAAAGACGGTCTCGACCGGGAGCGTCGTCATGCAGAATTGCGGCTGCGTGCAGGCCGGTTGGTAGAAGCAGCGGCAGGACTGTTCGGGTTCGAGAACGACGCCGCGGCCATAGAGCTCGAACTCGTGGCGGTTGAAGATGTTGTTGAAAAGGATCAGTTTCTTCCTCAGCCCGATCGCCAGATGCATCGCCATCGTCACGGCCGTGACGACCAGATCGCACTGATCCACCAGGCTGATGAACCGCTCCAGCGGAAAATGGCCGAAATATTTCGCGCCGCTCACTTTGGCCAGCCGTCGGTTCCGTTCATGCTCGTCCGGCCCGCCCAGTAACACGACGGCGTATCCGGCTTTTTTCAACCGCCGGGCCAGTTGCGCCCACGATTTCTCCGGCCACAACCGCGACGGCCACCGCGCGCCGCAGCCGGTGTTCAGTCCGACCACCGCCGTCCGATGCGCGATCGGCCATGGATCGCCGGCCGGCTTTTCCAAAAGATAGTCTTCGCCGGAAAACGACCCGCCGCAGATCTCGAAAATTTCCTGTTGGTAGCTTTTTTTATTGGCGCGGCTGACATCATCGAACAGACCGGTCAGCCATTTTTCGCGGGCGGCCTCGTTCAAGGGGACGCATTTTCCGTTTTCGAGTCCGAAACCGATTTTCTCCTTGGCGGCCAGTTGCATGGCCAGGCTGCAGGCCTCCCGGTCCTTGTCCAGGTTGTAGAGAACGTCGAACGACATGCCCTGCAGAGCGACGATGCTGGAGAGCGTGAAGGGATGGACACGATCCACAAGACGGGGAAGAATCTCCGGCGTGTGCGTCAGCCAGCTTACTTCGCAGGCCGGATCATTCGCCTTCAACCGGCGAAGTAACGGCGTCGTGCGGATCACATCGCCGATCGCGCCGAGCTTGATGATCAGGATGCGCCGGGACACCGGCGCATAATGGGCGCAGCCTTCGCAATGGACGCCCTCCCGTTTGTGCGGCTCGCAGGGAAGGTCTCCCCGATAATGTCGGCAGTCGGTATGAATCTGCACGGTACGGCACCTCGCTTCAATAACGATCGGTCATCCCCCGGTCCGTCCGACCGCGGCCGTTCTGCGAAATCGTCCTTCAATCAGTTTCATGCCCAACTCGATCTCCTCCGGGCCGAACACCTTGAAGACCCACAGCAACGCCAGATACCCCGCGCCGCCGAAGAGCAACCCGCCGATCAGCGGCCAGGTTCCTCCCCAGTGGACCGGCAAAAGCAGCGCGGCCATTCCGGCGCCGGCGGCGAACGGCCTCCAGAGCAGCGGCAGGAGCGAAATCCGATAGCCCGCACGGGCCAGATAATAGGACCCGATCACAAAGAGCGTGATCTCGGCCAGAAGTGTTCCCACACAAGCCCCGATATAACCATAGGACGGAATCAGCAGAAAATCAATAACGATATTGATCCCCAGTGCAATTCCGCTGCTGACGGTGAACAGTCGCTGGAGGCCCAGCGCCGTGAAGAGGGATGAAAACAGCGCGGTCGGAAATAAAAAAAGAAGCGCCGCGGCCAAAAGCGCGAGCGCGGGGGCGGCCCCGGAAAACTCCGGGCCGAAACAGATCCGGATGATCCACGGCGCCAGTTCGCTCAGGAGAACCACGATGGGGAGACTGACGATGCAAAAAATCTTGACGCATTGCCCGTAGGTCTTCAGCAGCTTTTGCGGTGAATCCACCGCCAGACGGGAGAGCACCGGGAAAAGCGGCATCGCCAGGACCGTCGGAAGAAGATTGACGGCTTGGATGATCTTGTACGCCGCGCTGAATAAGCCGACAGACAACGGCGTCCCGATCGCGGTCAGGATTAAAATATCCGCCTGCCATCCGATCCGCCGGATGATGATCCCGATCCCGAGCGGGATCGACTCTTTCAGCAAGGTCCGCCAGAGTCCGGGGTCGAAGCGAAGCCGGGGTCGGAGGTGTCGTTTAAAGACGAGCGAATAGAAGAACACCCACAGCGAAAGATTGGCCGCCAAGTAGGCCGTGAAGATGCCGATCAGTCCATATCCCTGCGTGATCGCCGTGAAAACCAGCGCCAGGAGAAGGATTTTGTGAAGGGTGAAACCAAGGGCGTTGTATTCCATCTCCTCGAAAGCCCGGAAGACGGCGTTGTAGACGACGGCATGAAACGTGGCCAGGACCGCCGCGCCCATGATATAACCGGCCAGATGGATCTGCGGATCGGCGCTGCTGATCCGAAAAGCCAGAACCATCAGAAGGAAGGACAGAAAGGAGAGGCACCAGACAAGCGATTTCGCCGCGCCCAGCCAGCGGGCGAGTTCCTCTTTTTTGGTCGCGACCTCCCGGATGAAAATGTTCGTCACGCCGACGTCCGCGACCAGTTGGAAGACGGCCACGATCGCCATCACAAAGGAATACCGGCCGAAACCGCCCACCCCAAGCGCCCGCGCGATCAGCGCGATCGTGACAAGATTCAAGACCGAACCGATCACTTCGGCGCCGACCAGAACCACGACATTTTTTGCGATGCGCTGGACTTGTCTCATCTGAACAACACCTGGGGAAGCCTCCTAAAAGGCCCCTTCGCCGCCCACGGCCTTCCTCAGGGAAGCGAAATTGATCTGCCGGTCATACTCGGCCGTGATCCGGGCCGTCTGCGCGGCGATCTTCGCCTGCCGCGCAGCCAGGACGGACGATTCGGGAACCAGGTTTTGCCGGTATTTTTCCTCGGCCGTTTTCAAGGCTTCGTCCGCCTGTTCCAGCAACTGATCCAGCAGGGGGATGGCCGCCTCCTGATTTTTGATCGCTGTATAGAGCCCCTGGATTTCCTGAGCCGCTGAACTTTTTACCTCTTGCAGCGTCTCCTCGGCCGCCCTCAGGCTGTAGCTCTTCTGGGAGATATCGGCCCCTTTTAGGCCGAAATCCCAGATCGGAACACTGATGCTGAGGACGGCCATCCAGCTCTTTGCAAGAACCGGCGCCTGGTAGTCGTCCACGATCCTGTAACTGCTGGATAGATTCAGGACCGGAAAGCGATTGCTCTTCGACAATTCAAGACTGCCCCTTGCCGACTCGACAGCGGCCTGCTGCAATGCGATGTCCTGACGAAGCCGATGGGCCTTTTGGATGAGTTCCTGAATGGGGGGAAGTTCCGGCAGTAATGGGGCGGAGGCTTCCGCGCGCACGGTTTCCATCGGATCAAGTCCCATCTGCATGGCCAGATTAAACCGCGCGGCGGCCTGGTTGTTCAGCGCCAGGGTCAGGTCCTTCCGGCTCGTGGTCAGCGCGATTTGCGTCACCAGAAGATCATTTTTGGTGATCAACTCGCGGTCGTAACGCTCTTTCGACAGCAGGTATTGAGCCTCGGCCGACTTCACCGCCTCTTCCTGAACCAGGACATCCCGATCCGCCTTCAGGGCACCGAAGAAAGCCGCGCTGACATTATAGATTACCTCTTCACGGGTCTGTTGATGGGTCTCCTGCTGTGTCTTGAGTCCGGCCAGCGCGATTTTTTCGGAAGGAAGTGTCCGAAAAACGAGACCCCCCTCGATAAAAAGGGGGATTGACAACGTGAGTCCGGCCGAATAGAAGTTGTCGGAGGATTCCTCTTCCGTGATCAACACGTCCTCGATCAGGACGCTCTGCTGGCGCTGAATAATATCGACCGCACTCACCCCCAAGCTTAAGCTGGGTCGGTACTGGGCGCGGGAAAGTGTTACGCCGGACTGGGCCGCCGCGATGGCCGATTGGGCGGCTGCGAGATTGAACCGATGAGCCAGGGCATAATCAATGCTGGACTGGAGTGTGACGGTGGATGTTGAAGACTCAACCGGTGAACCCTCGGAAGGCTGCGCAAAGCTTCGGCCCGGATGGGTCATAAGAGCGATCGCGCCGGCCGAGACACAAAGAAACTGAAGAAAACGGAACGGGCTATGAAAACGAAGGGACGGGGTCATTTCTCTTTTTGCGTGGACGCAGGGGACAATTCAGCCGCAACCGGGTCATTGTCCTTCAACTTCATCAGATTGTAGTAAACCACAAGATCCCCTTCCTTCAATCCCTCGATCACAGCCACCCGTCCGAACAGGGCCGGCTCGATCTTCACCGGACGGAGGCGGGCCCGCGAATTTTCGACCACGAAGACGCTCGACTGCCCGCCGTTGGTAACTACGGCGACGGCGGGGATCGTCAGGGCAAATCGCTGTTGCTTGATTCGCGCATAGGCCGACAGTCCCGGCATGTATTTCAGATCCGGATTCGCCACCCGGATATAGGCCTTGAACGTTCGGGTTGTTGCATCGGTGGTGGGATCGATCTTGACGACTTCTCCCGTCGCCACTTCATGGGGAAAGGAATCGAAAACGACCTCGGCCGTCTGGCCCAGACGGACATTCCCGACCTTCTCCTGAGCGACGCCGGCCACGACCATCACCGAATCGATCCGACCGAGATTAAAAAGACTGTCGCTCTCCTTCACGCTTTCACCGGGGTTGATATCCCGCTCCTGAACCACCGCCGCCATGGGCGCGGTGATGATCGTCCCTATCTCCAGATCCAGCCGCGCCTTCTCGGCGGCCGCAACCGAGGCGCTGTAAGCCGCCTGAGCGCTGTCCAAGAGAAGCCGGGCCGCCTCCAGATCGGGCTTGGCCACCAGTTTTTGATTGTAGAGCGCCGTCACCCGCTCCAGATTCAGTCGGTTGTTTTCCAGGTCCGTCTTGGCCTTGGCCAAACCATCCCGCGCCGCAATGAGCGTGGCCTCCAAAAGAAAGGGATCAAGTTCGGCCAGGACCTCCCCCTGCTTGACCAACTGGCCGAGATCCACCGGGATTCTTTTGACGGTGGATGCCACGCGGGAGGTCAGCTTGACGGTCGAGGCGGGCTCAACAAGACTGTTCGCTCCGATGATCCCGGACAGCGGCTCTATCCGGCCGGCCTCGGCCTTGACGGGGATAGCGCTCGCAGTAAAACGGGAGGCCTCGGCACTGTACCGGAAGAAGGTTTTGACGTCTAAAAAGAGAACCCAGAAAACCAGGACGCTCGCCGCTGCCCCCGCCCCTCCCAGCGCAAGCCATTTCAACCGATTACGGTGTTTCGTTTCTTCCGCCATGAACAGGGGATTCTCCTTTCATCTCTTTCGGCCGGATCGCCTCGAGTCCAAACCGGATGGCCTCCTCAAACTCTTTTTGATATCCGGGGCTTCCCGATGTCGCGGCCGAAATATCATCCGCGTAAAAGATCAAATAGCTGATGTGCGTCTGCGGAAGGCCGCGGATGCCGCCCAGCGCATTGGCGACCGCATCCCGGATCCCTCCGTACTTCCGGTCGTTCTGCCTGCCGGTCGCGCTGATGGGATTGTCCGGTCCGAAGGCGGTCCGGGTCCGATCGTGGACGCTGTTGAAAACGGCCGGAAAGGGGTTCTCCTTCACAAATTCATCCGTCCCGGTCAGGGCATGGTTGTAAAGATATATTCCGCGGTCGGCCGCATACACGGCAAGGGCTTCCAGGCGGTCGCCGCCGCTGTCCTTCTTCACCTTATGGAACGGGCTCATCACAATCGCCATCGGGGTTTTCTCAAAGGCTTGACGGTAGATCTCGATGATCTTTTGGATGGTTTCGACCCAACGGTCCTCGGTATAGCCTTCATCTCGGTAAAGCCGGTAGACATGCGCGGGGCCCGCGATCTTGGTCGATCCGAACTGTCCCAGGCCGATCTCGATGAATTCAATCCCCGGATTTCCATCGTATCGATCGGCGAGGGCAGAAACGAACCGTTGATACTTTTCGAGATAAACCGGATCCCAATAAATCGGCCAACTGACCTCGGAACCGCTCTCACGGTCGTTCTGAGTCCCATCCGTCGGGCCCGGCGTCTTCCTGGATTTTTTCCCGCCGGTAAACGGCCCCGTGGCGATCTTTTTAGCCCCGGCCTCAAAGACCCAGGCCGGCGTGGCGGCTCCGGCCGTGGCGCTCGATCCCCGTTTCTGGATCGCGCGGACCCCCAGGATGATCTTTCGGCCGCTTTGAACCCACGGCTGCATGAACCGGTCGACCGTCTCCCACCGGTACACCCCTTCCCGCGGCTCGAGATCAGCCCAGTTGAAGACGATCTCGACTCCGGCCAGATTGGGGTTGAGAATATTTCGGGTCGGATTTCCGGTAAAATCCCGGTAATGCATTTTCTGAAAGACGCCGTAACCGAATGGTCCGTCTTTTTGAGGATAGGAAAGACCGGAAGGGACGGCGGCCGCTTTCGTGGAATCCGCACCGACCGCCGTCGCCGTTAGGCTCAGGACCATCAGCATCAAACCCGCGCGCAGGCCCTTCAATGTCTTGTGAACTGGTCGTGAATCATCCATGTTTTCCAGTGCCGGCGACGAGGAATTTATTATAGCCCCATCCCGGATTTTAGTCAAATTCGCCGCAAACGTTACGCCATGGAAAAATGCCGCCGGTTATCGCTTCCACTGATAGATCAGCGTCGATGGATCTTCATACACGACGCTCATCTGCCGGTCCAGGAAATCCAGAAATTCCGGGCTGTAGAATACTCCGCCGCCGGCCGGAATGATCACCCACATCCGGGGATTCCGATTCAGCACCTCTTTTAACTCCTCCAGGGTGTAGATCAACGGAGAACCCGTCAAGCGATGAAGAAGCGCCGGCCGCACGGCCGACATCGCGACCGGGATCTGCAACTGCGTTTCGGAATAATAATCCGCCCGCCCGAGATAAAACAGCAGCACATGCGGCTGGTAGGCGATGGTGGAATCGCCCGGCAGGGGATTCATCCGGCCCTGAAGAATCGCCTTTTTAACCCCGCTGTCGCCGCCCAGACCCATCCGCACCTCCACGACCGTATGGGTCCCCGGAAGATTATACAGTTTCAGAACATACGAGCCGG
>JACQHO010000246.1 GCA_016198945.1 Nitrospirota bacterium
AGCCAGGATGAAAAGAAAGACGGCCGCCTGCCCCGCCTTGCGGGATCGGCCGCCGGATCGGAGGCCGCCCCATCGAAGCGCCCGCCAATAACTGTCGCACAGGATCACCACGGCGCCGATCAGAACAGCCATCAAGATCGCGTATCGCGTGTCGAACTGCCGGATGTGGCTCATCTCATGGCCGATGACGCCCTGCAGCTCCTCGCGGTTTAAAAGCTCAAGCAGCCCGGTCGTGACCGCGATCGAGGCCTGCACCGGATCACGGCCCGTCGCGAAGGCGTTTGAGGCCCCGGAGCGAATGATATAGACCCTGGGTTTGGGCAGTCCCGCCGCGATTGCCATTTCCTCCACCACGTTGTGAAGCACGCGGTATTCGGTCGGGCCGGCCGGTTGCGCTCCCATCAATCCCAGGACAACCCGATCGCCGGAGTAATAAGAGATCAGCGCAACCCCAAGCGAGACCGCAACGGCGACTAAAATACCGAGGGAAGGATTTTCGTACGCCCCGCCGATGAAAAACCCGACCCCCGCAAGGAGCAAAATCACCAGCGCGATCAGGATCCACGACCGGCGTTTGTTGCGGCGGATATGCTCGTACAGATTGGCCGGAGGAGCCATCGGAGGTTTGCCTTTTTACGAAAGGGAGATCTTATTTTGTCTGGATCTCTTTATACTGATTGGTGATCGGCACGCGGCGGTCCTTGCCGAAGGCGCGCGGGGTGATCTTGATCCCGATCGGGGCCTGGCGGCGTTTGTACTCGCTTGCGTCCACCATGCGGATCACTTTCTCGACCGTCTTCCGGTCGAATCCCATCGAGACCAGCTCCTCGTATCCCACGTCCTCCTCCACATAGGCCAGAACGATCGGGTCCAGAATTGCGTAAGGGGGAAGGGTATCCTGGTCGGTCTGGCCCGGCTTCAGTTCGGCCGTCGGCGGGCGCTTAAAGACCCGCTGCGGGATGATCGGCCGCTTCTCCTGCGCGTTCCGGTGGCTTGCCAGTTCATAGACGAGTGTCTTGGGAACATCCTTGATCACGGCAAAGCCGCCGGCCATGTCGCCGTACAGCGTCGCGTATCCGACGCTCATCTCGCTTTTGTTTCCGGTCGTCAGGACAAGCCATCCGAATTTGTTCGAAAGGGCCATCAGGATATTGCCCCGGATTCGGGCCTGCAGATTCTCCTCGGTCGTGTCGACCGCCCGGCCCTTGAACTCCTTTGAAAACAACTTCAGATAGGTCTGAAACACCTCCTTGATCGGGATCACATGGAGCCTGATTCCCAGGGCCTTCGCCAGAAGCTGGCTGTCCTCCTCGCTCGCGTTGGAGGTGTACTGGGACGGCATCAAAACTCCGACCACGTTTTCCTTGCCGAGGGCGTCCACCGCGATCAGGGCCGTGAGGGCCGAGTCGATCCCGCCGCTGATCCCGATGACGACTTTGGAAAAGCCGTTTTTGGAGACGTAGTCCCGCACGCCCAGCGTCAGCGCGCGGTAGACCTCCGCCATCGGATGGAGCGGCTCATGCGGTTTGGAATGAAGCGGCCGTTTGCGGGAGGGTTCAACCCGGTGGGATAGAACAAACCGCTTCACGGGAGGCCTCTCGGACATGAAGGCCAGCTTCATTTTTCGACGGCGCGGATCATGCAGTCTCGTCCGGAAAACGCCGTCGATATTCAGGTCGGCCAGGACGAGTTCCTCTTCAAAGGGACGGCCGTGGACGATCACGTTCCCGTTTTGATCAAAGATCGCGCTCTGGCCGTCGAAGATCAGCTCGTCCTGCCCCCCCACCATGTTCGCATAGGCCAGGATCACGTTGTTGTCCCGCGCCCGCGTAGCCAGCATCTGCTCACGGAATTTTGTCTTCCCGCGATGATACGGCGAGGCGTTGATGCTCACGATCAGTTCGGCGTCTCCGCCCAGGCTCTGCGTCAGGGCCGGCCCCTCCGGATGCCAGAGGTCCTCGCAGATATTGACGCCGACCGTCACATCCCGGATCACGATGACGGGGCAGTCCGTGCCGGCTTGAAAATACCGGTATTCGTCGAACACCCCGTAGTTGGGAAGATGGATCTTGTGATAGATCGTGACCAGCGCGCCGTCATGGATCACGGCCGCGCCGTTGTAGATGTCGTCCTGCCGGTCCACCACGCCGACGACCGCCGTAATTCCCTTCGTCTGCTTGATCACTTTCTGAAGGGCCTGAAGGTTGTCGTGTGAAAACTGGGGTTTTAAGAGAAGGTCCTCGGGAGGATAGCCGGGGATCGTCATTTCAGGGAAGGCCACCAGGTCGGCCTCCAGCGCCTTGGCTTTTTCGATCTGCCCGCAAATCTTCTCGGTATTGCCTTCCAGATCACCGACGGTGCAGTTGATCTGGGCCAACGCAATCCGCAATGTGCGCATGCGATCCCCCCTTTGGGTTATAAAAATTGTAGGGGCGGGCGAACCGCCCCTACTTGATTTCGGAGGCCAGGATGACGGCCTCGGCGATCTCCTTCATGCTTTTTCGCGTGTTCATGCTCTGCCGCTGCAGGATGCGGAAGGCCTCGTCCTCGGCGATTTTCTTCTCCCGCATCAGAACGCCCTTGGCCCGCTCGATGATCTTCCGGTTTTCAAGCGCCTCCTGCATCTCGTTTGAGCGGCGGATGAGCTTCGTGTTCTCGATCGCGACGGCCGACTGGTTGGCGACGGCCTGGAGGATTTTGATCTCTTCATCGTAAAAGGCATGCTCGTGGGACGTGTAACTGTTGATCACACCCACGACACGGTCGCGGATCATCATCGGGACCGAAAGAAGCGAACAAAGACCTTCCTTCCGGGCCAGGTCGGCGTACATGTAACCCGGCTCGCGGGTCACGTTCAGCACGGTGATCGGCCGTCTCTCCTTCACGGCACGGCCGCTGATGCTCTGTCCCATTTTCAGATTCGGCTTTTTACGGTACTCCTCGCTCAGGCTCTGGGTCGCCACGATCTCGAGCTCCTGTTTTTCTTCATCCAGAAGCATGATCGAGCAGATCGTCGAGTTCATCATCTCGGCCGTCATCGCGACGATCAACTGGAGGATTTCTTTCAGATACCGGCTGGAGGCGATCGTCTTGCTCACCTGCGAGAGCGTTTCGATCTGCATCGCCTTTTTCGTCATCTCCTCATACAGCCGTGCATTTTCGATCGCCCCTCCGACCTGATGGCCGATCGTCGTCAGAAGCGCCAGATCGCCGGCCGAATGATGGTGCGGCCGCTTGTGCTGCACGTTGATCACGCCGATCATCTCGTTTTTATAGATCACCGGGATGGAAAGAAAAGCCTGATACCGGTCTTCCGGCAGATTATGGAAAACCTTGGAGCGTGGATCATCGCTCGCATTCTTTGCGATCGCCACGAGCTTCCGCTCGCGCGCCACCCATCCCGTAATTCCCTCCCCCAGCTCGAGCCGCACGCGTCCGATCAGCTTCGGATGAGGGTTCTTGCTCGCACGGAGGATCAGCTCCTTGTTACGATCATCGTAAAGGTACAACAGGCAGGCATCCGCCCGCGTCACCTGAACCACGACATCAATAATCTGCTTCAAGAC
>JACQHO010000239.1 GCA_016198945.1 Nitrospirota bacterium
ACAGACGCTGTTAAACTCCCTGGCCGAACTGGACCTCGATCTGGCTCAAGGCCGGCTTACCGGGTCGGATTACGAGCGCCTCAAGGCCGTGGATGAGAACCGTCTCGGCCGGATATTGGACGGCCTGGATTCGCTGCCGGAATCAAAACCTTCCTCCGCGACGACAACCCTGTCCGGCGTTCCATCTCATGCCGTCATAACGTGGGCCGGTTCCGCCGCGCTCAGTCTTCTGGTCATCGGCGCCGCCGCGGCCATCTACGGATATACTCATGAACGAATCGGATTGGAGGCCCAGAAACGGGCCGTAGAGCGGGGGAACGTTCCGGGTTCCCCGGGAATGCCGAACCCGGCCGAAATGGTGGCGCGACTTGAGAAGCGACTGCAGGAAAACCCGAATGACCTTGAGGGTCAGATCATGGCCGGCCGTTCCTACATGACGTTGCAGCGGATCGAGGACGCCCGAAAGGCCTGGGGCAAGGTTGTGGAACTGGACTACGGGAACTACGAGGGTCATTTCTTTCTGGGAGTCATTCAGCTCCAGACCGCACCGCCCCAGGATGGGAAAAGCGCGCAGGAAGCCCTCGACCACCTTCAAACCGCTCTGGTGAAGATGCCGAGGGACCCGGCGATGTTGTGGTATAAAGGCGTGGCCCTTCTGCGTCTTAAACAGTTTGCCCTGGTGGATCAAAGCTGGACCGAGGCGTTTCAGAATCTTCAGCCCGGGACGGAAGATTCCGAGTTTGTGAAAAATGCCCTCCAAAATCTTCGTGCGGGCACCCCCCCGATGCTTTGAGGCCGGTTCGCCTTGTCCTACAGGAGCATCTAATGTATAATTAGAAATTGATAACTTCGAATAGAAAACCCATGAAAAAGATAGTCGATTCAGTCATAATCTCCTTCGCCTTGCCGCTGCTTCTTCTGGGATGTGACCAGGCGACTCCCAACACCGCCGCAACCGCGATTTCAAAGGAAGAGGCGCCCAAAATCGGATACCTGGCGCCGAATTTCCGGCTGATCAATCTGGATGGAGAGGATGTCAGTCTCATCGGTATGACAGGAAAGGTGGTTTTCATCAATTTTTGGGCCACCTGGTGTGGGCCGTGCAAGGCCGAAATGCCGTCGATGGAAACGCTGTATCAGGATTACAAAGACAAGGGGCTTGAAATGTTGGCGGTCTCAAGCGACATGGAAGGCGCGTTGGTCGTGCAACCGTTCGTGGAAAAGCTTGGGCTGTCATACCCGATTCTCCTGGATACGGACTTCCGGGTGGATGATAAATACATGATTCAGTCCCTCCCGACGACCATTCTTGTGGATAGAAACGGGGTCATCACCCACCGAATCATGGGTGCCTGGAACTGGGACAGTCCGGAATCCCGGAATATGATCGAGAAACTTTTAAAGACGAAGTAGCCATGCTTGAAGCGCCTCAAACCGTTTCATATACGATCGCGTTCACGGCCGGATTTCTCTCCTTTGTCTCCCCGTGTGTTTTACCGCTGGTGCCGGCCTATATCTCCTACATTACGGGACTCTCACTGGAGGAGTTGACGGACTCCTCCGGAGCCGCGCGGGTCCGATGGGTCGCCTTGAAGAACTCCCTCTTGTTCATCCTGGGCTTCTCGCTCGTTTTCATCGCCTTTGGAGCGTCCGCCACCGCAATCGGCCAGATGTTTCTGCTTCACCAGGACCTCATCCGGAAAATCGGCGGATTGCTGATCATCCTCTTTGGACTTTATTTGATCGGCGCCCTCAAGATTCCATTTCTGATGGCTTACAAACAGTACCACTTCCAGAGCCGGCCGGCCGGCGCCGTCGGATCCGTTTTGATCGGGATCACCTTTGCGGCCGCCTGGACCCCCTGCGTCGGACCGATCCTGGGTTCGGTCTACATGCTCGCCGGCACGTCCCAATCCGTTTCGGACGGCGTGCGGTTGCTCGCGGTCTACTCGATCGGACTGGGGCTTCCGCTCCTGATTGCCGCCATGAGCGTCAGCCTCTTCCTGTCTTCCTACCGGAAGATGAAAGCCCATATGTGGATCGTCTCACTGGCCAGCGGCATTTTCCTGATCCTGGTCGGGACCCTGGTCTTCACCAATTCCTTGCGAATCCTGAACGCCTGGCTGACCCGCTACGGCATCGGATGGACTGTTGGACAGTAACCCGTCATGAAAATTCAACGCTTCCTCGGCGCCGGCATGATCCTGGCCGTACTGGTCGGCCCGCCGGCCGGCCATGCGGATTTGCTCAAACCGCAATCCCCGCCGAAAACCGGCGCAAAACCCTTTTCGTTTGCCGACATCGTCCGAAAAGAAAAACCGGCCGTGGTGAACATCAGCACGACGCAAAAAACCTCAAAGGGAAAAGGCCTTCCGCCCGAAGCCCATCCTCCGCTGGGGAATTTTTTCGGCAATACTCTCCCGAAAGGGTTTAAGGGTGAAAATCGCGGATCGGGCTTCATCATCAAGAAAAACGGATTGATTCTGACCAACCACCATGTAATCGAGAAAGCGGACAAGATTATCGTGCGCCTGTCCGACGAACGCGAGTTTGAAGCCACGGTGGTCGGCCGCGACGAGAAAACCGACCTGGCCCTGATCAAGATTACGGATCGCCAGAATCTTCCGGTCGTCCGGCTGGGGGATTCGGACCAACTGGATGTCGGAGAATGGGTGATCGCCATCGGCAACCCCTTTGGACTGGAACAGACCGTCACGGTTGGAATCGTCAGCGCCAAGGGCCGCACCATCGGCAGCGGACCGTTTGATGATTACATCCAGACCGATGCCTCGATCAATCCCGGAAACAGCGGGGGCCCGCTGTTCAACCTCAACGGCGAGGTGATCGGGATCAACACGGCGATCAATCCCTCCGGCCAGGGCATCGGGTTTGCGATTCCCATCAACCCGGTCAAAAGAATCCTGGACCAGCTCGAGACGCACGGAAAAATCACACGGGGCTGGCTGGGCGTGATGATCCAGGAATTGAACGAGGATCTGGCCCGATCGTTTCGCCTGAAAGACCAGAGCGGAGCCTTGATCTCGGACGTTTTCGAAAACAGCCCCGCCGCTCGTGCAGGACTGGAACGCGGCGATGTCATCATTGAGTTCGATGGGAAAAAAATCGTTCAGATGCGGACGTTGCCCGCAATCGTGTCCGAAACGCCCATCGGAAAAACGGTTACGTTGAAGGCCGTCCGGAACGGCGAGGAGCGGACCGTGACGGTTAAAATCGGCCGGATGGACGAAAAGGCCGTAAAAAAATAAATGACGATTTCCCGAATCCCTCCACCCCATCCGGCATCCGTCCAACCGTGAAACCGATATCCATCCAACAGTCATGGATCGGTCTGGACGAATCAGGCAAAGGAGACTATTTCGGACCGCTCGTCGTGGCCGGGGTGCAGGTCGATCCGGAACTCTCGGCCCAACTGGCCGCCTTAGGGGTCAAGGACAGCAAGCGGCTCTCGGACAAGCGGGTCCTGGATCTGGAATCGAAAATCCGGAAGGCCTGCCGTCATTCGGTCGTCGCGATCGGACCTGAACGATACAATGAGATGTACGAAAAGATGCGGAATCTGAACCGGCTGCTGGCCTGGGCGCATGCCCGGACGCTTGAGAATCTTCTGCTGGAGGGAGAATGCCCACGGGCCATCGCAGACCAGTTCGGAGACGAACGTTTTATCAAAAATGCGTTGATGGAAAAAGGCCGGCAGATCGCGCTGGAGCAGCGCCCGCGCGCGGAGGAGGACACGGCCGTGGCCGCGGCTTCCATCCTGGCCCGGGCGGAATTTCTGAAACGATTACGACGGCTGTCGGAAGAGCACCGGACCGACCTGCCGAAAGGGGCGTCGGATCAGGTTCGGGAAGCGGCGGTGAGGCTGGTCAAGGCCGAGTCGGTCGAGACCTTGAAAAAAGTGGCCAAGTGGCATTTCAAGACGACGCAGCAGGTGCTTGAGGCGAGCCGGTCTCGTTAACCCCCGCCGGCTGTTCCACGGATAGGGGCCAGTAGAGAATCCGCTGACATTGAGAACAGGTCAGGATGCGTTGCCGGGCCCTGACTTCGGCGGCCATTTGCGGCGGGACGTTCATATGGCATCCGCCGCAGGTTCCATCCCGAATTGGGACGACGGCCCATTCCCGGTGGAGGCTCTTGATCTTCTGATACCTCTTCAGCAGCCTCGGGTCAAGGGCCGGAATGATCGCCTCCGACTCCTTCTCCACAACGGCAAGCTCGGCCTTCAACGTCTCGGCCTGTTTTTCCAGTTGCTGACGCTCCGATTCGAATTGCTGCTCGGCCGTCTTAACGGTCCGGGCCAGTTCGGTCTCATTACGCTTGCAGACGTCGAGCTGCTCCATCAGCACCAGCAATTCTTCCTCGACGCGCCCCTTTTCCGTTTTGAGGTTTTCGATCTCCTGAAGATGGACCTGGTATTCTTTGTTCGTCTTGATCTCGCTCTGCCGGTTTCGAGCTTTGGTCAGCCGCTCCTCGCAGGTTTCAAGGTCCCGTTCCTTTTCCCGTTTGCGATGGTTGGAGGCCTCTCCTTCGGCACGGCTCTGGGCGAGCTGTTTCTGTGTTTCGACCAGGAATTTTCGGGCGGTTTCGATTCGCTCAGGTATGCACGCCGTCTCCGTCTTTAAGACGGCCGCACGGTTGTCGATCTCTTGAAGGCGGATAAGCTGTTCCAGTTGATCTTTCAATATCATGCCCTCCGGTATTTCCGGTTTCTCTGGGCCCACCTGGGATCGAACCAGGCACCTGACCCTTATAAGGGGTCTGCTCTGCCAAATGAGCTATGGGCCCGAATCTGAAATCTCAAATTTCAAATCTCAAAATTACAGACCAAAACGGATTATAGGCTTTCCACAAAACTCTTCAATTTTTTACTCCGGCTGGGATGCCGAAGTTTTCGTAGCGCCTTGGCCTCAATTTGTCGAATCCGCTCGCGGGTCACCTCGAAATCCTGCCCCACTTCCTCAAGGGTATGGTCGGTGTTCTCCCCGATCCCAAAACGCTTGCGCAACACCCTCTCTTCCCGCGGGGTCAGCGTTTGAAGGATGTTCGTGATCTGTCGTTGAAGATCATATCGAATCGCGGCTTCGATCGGTGAAACCGCCTTTTTGTCCTCAATGAAATCGCCGAGATGGCTGTCTTCTTCCTCTCCGATCGGGGTTTCGAGTGAAATGGGCTCCTTCGCGATCTTCAAAATTTTCCGAACCTTCTCGATGGGGAGATCCATCTTTTCTCCGATCTCTTCCGGCATCGGCTCACGACCGAGTTCTTGAACCAGATGTCTGGAGGTGCGGATCAGCTTGTTGATCGTCTCAATCATATGCACGGGGATCCGGATCGTCCGGGCCTGGTCGGCGATGGCCCGCGTGATGGCCTGCCGAATCCACCAGGTCGCGTAGGTGCTGAACTTGTAGCCCCGTTTGTATTCAAATTTATCCACCGCCTTCATCAACCCGATATTGCCTTCCTGGATCAGGTCCAGGAACTGGAGTCCGCGGTTGGTGTATTTCTTCGCGATGCTGACCACCAGCCGGAGGTTGGCCTCCACCAGATCGGTCTTTCCGTACTTGATCTTGCTTTCACCCTGTTCGAGAAACTTCACGGACTCCTTGATCTCCTCGGCCGTCACCATGGCCACGGCCTCGGCCGCCCGGATCTTCTTCCGAGCTTCCCGGCAGATCCGGTCCAGCTCATGGAGCGTCTCGACGGACAGGCCGGTTTTTCGTCGAACGGATTTCAGGCCGTTCGGTCCACGGCCGATTTTCTTGAGCAGCAGCAGGCCTTCTTCGCCGGAAACCCCCAACCGACGCTTGCAGTTGGTGATCTCGCGCTCGGCCTGCAGGATGTTGGCCGCGAGGGCCTTGACCTGGCCGGTCATCCGGTCGATCAGCGCGGGATGCAGATTGACCTGTTCAATCCTGTCGGCGATCTGGGATTTGATCTCTCGAAGCTGCCCTTTGATTTTCCGGCGCTTGGCCGGGTCGGATCCGGTCCGTTTCAACCGCTGATACGCCCGCATCAGATCCCGGTAAGGGCTTCTCATCTTGGAAATGGCCTCCAGGGTGCGGGCGGTCACTTCCGCATCGTCCTGCTCCTGGGTCGTTTCCTCTTCTTCAAACTCTTCGTCGAAGGCCGAAACGACCTCCCGAATGCTGATCTTGCTGTGGCGTAGTTTTTCCCCGAGCGAGAGAAGGTCTTTGATGATCATCGGCGTCCCGAAAACGACCGCGGCCACCTCCTTCTCTCCCTCCTCGATCTTTTTCGCGATCTCAATCTCCCCTTCCCGGGACAACAAGGGCACACTGCCCATTTCCTTCAAATAAAGCCGGACCGGATCGGCGGTTCGACTCAAAACGCCGGGAGTCAAATCGATCTCCTTGACTTTCTCCTCTTCTTCGGCCTCTTCCTCCGGCTCCTCCAAACCCTTGAATCCCTCCCGTTCCTCCTCGGGCTCGGTCATCATTTTCTGATAACGCTCTTCCTCCGGGGTGTCGATGATTTCAATATCCATCTCTCCAAACATCATCATGAGGTTGTCGATCTGCTCGGACGACACCATGTCCGCCGGGAGAGCGTTGTTCAACTCATCGTAGGTCAGGTACCCCTTCTCCTTGCCCAGCGAAATGAGCTGTTTGACTTCGTCTACTTTTTCGTCTTTGGCCATGAAACCTCCTCAGGGACGATGCGCGTCAACCGCCATGAAGCCTTTTGTAGGGCGCCGCTTTTCGATACGCGGGCGTCCGCGGCTTTCCTCCAACCCTTACTTCCCAACCTCCAAGCTCATTTTTTTCAGACCGACCAGTCTGTCCAGCAGGCTTTTAACCTGTATTCCGTTCCCGGATTTCTCGGCATCCCGAATTTCGGTCTCCAGGACCTTCATTTCGGAGCGGATTCGCTTCACGCGAAGCGACCGAATGCAATCCCTCAGGGTCTGCTCCGGATCATCATACTCCGGCTCCCGAACCATCAGGGCCGTCAAGATCGGAGCCAGCTGAGGATCCGTCGCTTCCGATTGGACGACCGGATTTGACAGGGCCCCTCCCCCCGCCGGGATCCCGGATTCCACATACAGGTTGAAAATCCGCCGGAGCCGGCCTTCCGTAAAATGCTCCGGCTCAAGCGGCTCGATCAATGTCCGATCCGTGACCCGGTTGTGCACCAGAAGATGCAGAATGATCTGCTCCTCCTGCGGCATTTTTGCGAGCGGCGATTCGAAGGGCGGATTTGAAACGGCGGTCCGTACTCCGCCGAGTCGCGCCATCTCCGCGGCCAACTCCCGCTCTTCCAGACCGAGACGCTCGGCGAGATGCTTTAAATAGTAACTTCGCTCGACCGGGCGCGTGACTTTTCGAATCACGGGAAGGATCTGATCAACGATCTTCAACTTGCCCTCGATCGTCTTTGCCGACGGATCCATGAGCCCCTGTTGAATCGCAAAGTCGAGAAGTTTGGCGGATTGATCCAGCAACCGGCTAAACGCCTCGGGTCCCCGGCGCTTGATGAAGCTGTCCGGATCCTCACCCGCGGGCAGCAACACCACCTCGCCCGACACGGAACTGGGAACAATCAAATCCAGCGTGCGCAACGCGGCCCGGATTCCGGCCTCATCCGGATCGAAGATCAATTTCACGGCCTGTACAAACCGGTGGATCCGCTGAAGATGATTGGATGTCAGGGCGGTGCCCAAGGTCGCCGCCACCGCGTGTATCCCGGCCTGATGAGCCGCGATGGCGTCAAAATATCCCTCCACAATAACCAGGTAACCGCACTTGCCGGCCGACTCCCTGGCCTTCTCCAGTGCATAGAGGTGATTCCCTTTGCTGAAGATCGGTGTTTCGGGCGAGTTGAGGTATTTCGGAAGACCGTCATCCATGACCCTTCCGCCGAATCCGATCACCCGTTTCTGAAGATCAAAAATCGGGAAGATGATCCGGTTGCGAAAACGGTCATAATAGCGTTTTTGAGCCTGTACGGGCTGATCTTTGGCAATAATGAGACCGGCCTTCTCAATCTGTCCGTCCGACCATCCTTTTTTAGCAAGGAAAGGCTGGAGCCCGTTCCAAGCCGGAAGAGCATATCCCAATAAAAAATCCTTGACGGTCTGATCGGAGATCCCCCGCTCCTGCAGATAGGCCCGGGCGCGTTGCGCCTCCGGACTTTCTATAAGCAGGGCATGATAATAATCGGCGGCGTCGCGGTGAATGCGATAGAGTTCCTCCCGGATATGATCGGCATGGCTCGCCTCCCCGGTCCGCTGCGGAAGAACCGGTATCCCGAGCCGTTCCGCCAGCACCGTCATGGCCTGCGGAAACCCCACACCGTCTATTTTCATGAGAAAACCGATGACATCCCCCCCCACGCCGCATCCGAAACAATGATAGACCTGTTTGCCCGGGCTGACCGTAAAGGAAGGGGTCTTCTCGGCATGAAAAGGACAAAGCCCAACCCAGTTTTGCCCCGCCTTCCTAAGAGAAACATGTCTCGACACCCATTCGAGAATGTCGCTCTCCTGCCGCACCCGCTGGATCAGATCCTCTGAAAAATATCCCCGCTCCATGGACGATCCATGATGTTTGTTTGCCGACTCGATGCAATGAAGACCCGGCGGGCGCCGGCTGGAGGGAATGATCCGGCGTTACAGGATCTTGTTAAGGGGACGGTGTTAAAAGGTCCCTCACGACCTGCCCGACCACCGCGCCGTCAATTTTTCCGACCACCCGGGGCATCAAGATCTTCATGACCTTTCCCATATCTTTCTGACCGCTCGCGCCGATTTCCTTGATCAGGGCCTGGGCTTGGGCTTTGAATTCTTCCAGAGAAAGCGGTTGAGGAAGAAAAGTTTGAAGGATCTCAAGCTCCTTCTGTTCCTTGGAGACCAAATCCATCCTTCCGCCTTGTGTAAATAGTTCGATGGAATCCTTCCGTTGTTTTACGGCCGAAATCACCGCCTCCAAGACGTCCTGCTCGGTCAAAGGATGACTTCTTCCCTTGGCGATCTCCTTGTTTTTAAGGGACGCACGAAGCAATCGAATGACGGAAACCTTTAAGGCGTCCCCGTCCCGCATGGCCGTCTTCATTTCATCCAAGAGACGTTGTTGTAAAGACATGGGTGGGCCAAACCGTTTGATAAATAATTGTAATAAGTGAAAAATCATTATAGCAGGCAGACCTGTTCATGTCAAGACAGCGTTTTTATTTCTATTCCTTATTGACTCAAAAACTTCTTTCTGATATAGTGCTCCATTCATTGCGTCCGGGAAAGGTGTTTTTGTTAAGTAATTTTCAAGAAGAGGTACCCTATGGTTGAGAAGGACCGCAAAGAGAAGAAAGAACGCGAGACGAAAGAAGGGAAATACGAGGAAATTAAAAAGGACCTCGAACGCCAGAAGGCCGTTCTCCTGGCCGAATCCGGCGAGATTATCACGGGCGGCCTTAGTCCGGGAGTTGAAAATTTCCCGGACATGACCGACCAAGCCTCGGCCGAGGCGGATCAGAATTTTACGCTTCGCCTCCGTGAACGGGAACAGAAGTTGTTGAAGAAAATCGACGAGGCGTTGGAGCGCATCAACAACGGGACGTTTGGAATCTGTGAAAGTTGCGGGGAGGAAATTTCGTTAAAGCGCCTGGAAGCCCGACCTGTCACAACGCTCTGTATCGATTGCAAAACCCGGCAGGAGGCCGACGAGAAAATCCGCGAGACTTGAATGATGGTGGGCGATGCTGGTATCGAACCAGCGGCCTCTTGCGTGTGAAGCAAGCGCTCTACCACTGAGCTAATCGCCCCCTGTGAGAGCACTTTTCTAACATAGTCGTTGTCCGATGTCAATCGGGGGGTCCATTCCCGTTTATTGAAGCTACACATCTTCAATCACCCCACAAAGAAACAACCATGAACCCCATCAAGCCGGCAAGAATCGGACGATTAACGACCGGCATGAATCAGTGGCTTTTATTCGTGAAAGGAGACTCCATGTTATTTCGATTCATCGCAATGCTCGGACTTGGACTGCTGGCCGTTCCGGTTCAGGCGGCCGACCCCTCGGTTCTCAAGACTCAAAAGGACAAAGTCAGCTACAGCATCGGTCTGGACATCGGAACCAACTTTAAAAAGCAGTCCATCGAGATTGATCCGGACCTGCTGGCTCGAGGGATCAGAGACGCAATCTCGGACGGGAAACACCTGCTGTCAGATGAAGAGATCCGGGCCGTCATGACGGCATTTCAGCAGGAGATGCAGGCCAAAGCCGCGACGCGAGTCAAAGAACTGGGGGATAAAAACATGAAAGAGGGCGAGGCCTTCCTGACCGGCAACAAGAAAAAAGAAGGCGTCGTCACCCTTCCCAGCGGACTACAGTATAAGGTGATCACGGCCGGCAACGGGAAAAAACCCAAATCGAGCGATACGGTCACAACCCATTACCGGGGAACGCTGATTGACGGGACCGAATTCGACAGCTCGTATAAACGCGGGCAGCCGGCCAGTTTTCCGGTAAACGGCGTCATCGCCGGCTGGACCGAGGCGTTGCAGTTGATGCCGGTCGGCTCAAAATGGCAGCTCTTTGTCCCCACGAATCTCGCCTACGGCCCACGCGGAGCCGGACAGACGATCGGGCCCAACGCCACGCTGATCTTCGAGGTGGAACTGCTTTCGATTGAGGAAGAGGAAAAAGCTCCAAAGAAGTAGGCGACTGCGGAGAATGAAATAGGCAGCCGATGATGACCGGCGGGCATCAGGACAGAGATTTCTTATCCGTGGCTCCGGTGTGGAAAGACCCGTTGGAATGGAGCCGAAGCCATCCCACCGAAAATCAGTGGTTTTTCACCCACCCCCGTAGGACCGAACAATCCTGCGGGGGCAATGCAGTGTTATTCGGGTCGATAAGCATCAAACGCACGGTGATGTCCATCCATCTCCAAGACAATCGGCCTCCCCTTATCAACACCGATCAGTTTCGTAACCACCGCGTCCCTCAGCTCAAGACTCTGTATGTCTCCTTCTTCGGTTTTAAGACTGATCCGCTTGTTTAACCAGTCGAAGCGTTGAACCGTTCCGGTGACTTCATCGCCAATATAGGCCCCTGTGCCGCGCGGCGGGGCGATGGCGAGGATGGTATTTGCCCGCCTATCCAGTATCAGATCCACCTGATCGCCTTCTTTTATCGATGGCATTCCATCTTTCTTTATTTCTTTCATCCCATGGGTGCGGACCGTACTTTCTTCCGTTCGCAAAAAGACCAGATCACTCACGACCTTCTTAACGGTAGCGCTGATACTCCGATGTGAAAAGGAATTGTTCGGCTGAAGGTAGGGCTCTCCTACCGCCACATGGCCGGCGTACGCCGTCGAAAACGGGACTGCCAAAACCAGAAACATGAATAACAATTCACGAGTATTCATGGAACACCTCCTCGTATACGATCTGTATACTCGGTTTTGTTTCCTTGAAATGGTTTCTCGGAACAGGCCGCGATACGGAGGAGGACGAGAGGCGCAAGGGGACCGTGACGATCGTTTTGAAAAAAGGAAGGAAAATCTTACCACCATGAGAGTCTCCTTTCCGAGGACTCCGGGATACAAGACTGGTGGCGACAGAATTAAATCGAGAAAAGGATTCCGGGCGAACCGCTTTGGGAGGTTGCGTACGAGCTTTTATCAGTCAACGGCTGAAGGAGCGCTTCTGGACGAGGTATGGATACTATAACAGGTAGCCAAGAATGTCAAGATAGGGTCGGATATTTTTTCTAAACGTCATGACCCGTTTAAAAACTGGAGCGGGAAAGGGGATTTGAACCCCCGACCCTCGCCTTGGCAAGGCGATGCTCTACCACTGAGCTATTCCCGCGTCCTTTAAATGATAAAGACCGATGACAATCGTGGAAGGTCAATATAACCAAAAACAAGCGGGGTTGTCAAATGACTGGCCTTGCTGGCTGAGGCCCGAATCGCGACTTGGCTAAGGTTTGGGCACCCGGCTTGGCGAAGGACGCGGCCCGTAGGGTCAATTTTCCGCAGAGCCCCTTCGGAAAATTGAGCGACCGAGCCTTAGCCGGGTCAAAC
>JACQHO010000005.1 GCA_016198945.1 Nitrospirota bacterium
ATCGAGGAAGTGACCGCCCTGACGGTCTTCAATGGGACTCTGTATGCAGGGCTTTGCTGCACCAATGGCGAAGGGGATGTGTTTTATTACAATGGGGTCAGTTGGGTGCTCTCGCAAGATTTTGGAGCAACGATCGGCAGAGTGGGAGCCTTTGCTATGCTGGGTGGCAAGTTATATGCGGGGATCGGAGAAGATGTGGGGGGAGCCGCCGGGGAAGGAGATGATGTCTGGGTCTGCGATCCCGCGGCGGCGGGTGTCTCGACGACCATCTGCGATGCGGCAGCGGATTGGTCCGTACTGCCCGATATGGACGGGGCCGCGACGAATATCGAGGCCGTGACCTCCTTGGCCGTGTTTAACGGCAAGTTGTATGCCGGCGCCTGTTGCACCGCCGGAGCGGATGATCAGGTCTATGTGTACGACCCGGTCGGCAACACCTGGAATCTTTCCCGGAGTTTTGCCGGAACCTATGAATCGGTCCGATCACTGGCGGATTATAACGGTTCACTGTATGCCGGTTTGGGAGATACAAATAGCACCGACGGAGATATTTATCGCTGTTTTCCGGCAAACGATTCGGCCGGTCCGCTGGGAACAACCACGTGCGACAACTCGGTTACGGAATGGCCCGTTTCTCTTGACAGTGCGGTTGCGGGCGCCTCGTTGGCCTTAGCCGTTTATGCCGGCAACCTCTACGTGGGGCAAGGGACGGCGGCAGCGGCTGGGGATGTGTACGTGTTTGTGGCCGGTTGGAAGACGGTGGCCCGACAGTTTTCTGCCGGCGCCTGGGCCACGAGCGAGGTCGCTGGCAATGTCTGCGCAAGTGGGGCAGACGATGGGATCTGCATGATCGCCGGGGGAGCCGCGCTGACCCCGGCCAGCAGCCCCGTGGTGGCGATGGATGCCTCCGGCCGTGCGATCGCGGCCTTCGTCCGTCTGGTGGCCGCAACCTGTTTTGCCCCGCCCACCGTCGATGTTGACGCTTCAGCCGCCAATCGATCCATTACTCTCGTGTCTTTCACCTGCTACGACAGCGCGCTGTGGGTGAACCAGTTTGATGTCGCTCTAACTCCGGACTGGGGTGGGGTGACGGGTGCGATCAATATTGATCCAAACGCGCCGGTGGATGGCGATCCGACCGCAACCGATTCACCTTTTATGTGCTTTCAAAATTCAGATGCCGATGTTCCCTCGGGTAACCTGCAGGGTTTCTCTACCGCCTGTCAGAATGTCTCCCAACCCAGGATCGCGATGGATCGAGCGGGGGTTGCCATTGTGACGGCAAAGGTCTGGTGGCAGGAGGATGAAACGAGTCAGGATAACACCGATACCAACTGTAGCAATGGCGTAAATATCGACGGTGAGAGGATATGCAATGATGCAGGTCAACATACCAGCCCCCCCGGCGGCCCGCCCGCTTGCTTGGGCGGCATTGGGGATGGTTATGGCGCCATCCCCGTTTGCGCTGCGGACGAATGGAGCGGGAATGCGATCGCGGTCAGGCGGTATGACGGGGCGGGCTGGACCGCTGCAGATTGGCCGACCGCCGCGCCTTCATTGCAGTTCCTTTATGCCCACTCCAACCAGCCTTCCGAAGCCGCCGATCTCGGGGGCAGCGAGCGTTTCTATAACTGCCCCGCGGCCGGCCGTGTCCTAACTGATACCAGTCGCTTTCTGGTCGAGTGCGATCTGAATGCCCCGCAGATTACGATGGGGGATACGGATAATAATCCCGCGACCGTCACGGATGTCGCCCTGGTTGTATGGGAGCGATTTGATGGAACGAATCATGACGTTTATGCCGACTGTTTTTCCCAGACGGCTGTGACCACCTGCGGCGGTGCAGCCGTGGCCGGCTGGCGCTCCTCGTTTGCGGTGCCGGAGCCGGGGACGGCTACGAATGATAATTACACGGCGTCTTATTTTGTGTTGAATGATATCGCCGCCAGTCGGATGGCCTTCTCGCCACAGGTGGCGCTGGATGCGACCGGGAACGGGCTCGCGGTCTGGACGCAGCGGGACGTGAATCAGTGGCGGGTATACGGGATGCGGTTTCAGGCCGGCACCGGTTTTGTGGCCGCTTCGCGGGTTCCGATCGATTCCCTCGGTTCCGATCCGAGTTGTTCGAGCGGCGCCTGCATGTATTCCAACCCGGTGCTGTCGATGGAGTGGGTGAATGCCGGAAACGCGGCGAACTGTCCAGCAGGAGTGAGCTGCGGAAGCGCCTGGGCGCTGATGCTGGATACCGAACTGTTCGGCGGGGCGCTCCTTCCGCCGATCCTCAATGTCCGGATCCTGGCCCATCAATGGACGCCGCCGTAATAAGTAATCTTGGCGGGCTCATTCCATTTGTAAACAAGACGTCGAGATGATTTAATTCTAACGTGATCATGTCCCATACTGCCAAAGTAGCAATGTCTCTCTGTCTTGGTTAAATATCCGTCCATGGTTTCATTGACTCCCATGACCGCCTGTGATAGGGTTTAATCTGTATGGCGGACGAGAAAAAATACTGCCTTTGCTGCGGCGAGAAGGTGCCGGTGAATAAAATCACAAGGGACGGGAAGCTGGAGCAGACCTGTGTCTATTGCGGCTTCGTGCTGGACGTCGCGATGGAGGAAGAAAGTCAGGCGGCGGAGTGCATTGTCACGGCGGACGATGCGGAGCTGACGCGGGATCTCCTTAAAGGGATGCTCGTCAAAAAGAAGCTGGCCCAATCGGTCGTTTCGACACAGAACGGCCAGGAATTCGTCGCCGCCTTTACGAAAAAACTGGCCGCGAACGAGCCGGTGGACATGGTGATACTGGATCTCGAGATGCCGGTGATGGACGGCGTCACGGCGGCGCGGGTCATGCGCGCGGTCGAAGGCAATTATGGGGCGGAGAAGGTGCCGATCCTTTTTTTCTCGGCGCGGAAATGCGACGAGGCCTTGAAACAACAACTCTCCCTTTTCAGCCCCGCAAGCTATGTGAATAAAGGGAGCGACTCCGACCCGGCCAAACTGGTGGAGCGGATTGATCAACTGATCGGATATCTCCTGGGCAAACGAAAAACCGCCGCCTCCTAACCTCCTGTTTTTCCAAAACTCTTCCACAGGCTTGATTGACTTTTCCACCTCCGCATGATAACGTCGAGCGTCCGAATTGAGAAACCCTATGGCACGAAAACCACGCAGACCTGTTTCCCGTGAATCGTTGTATCATCCTTCGGCGGAGGAGTTCCTTCGAAAGAGCCGGCAGGGAAACCTGATTCCGGTTTATCGCGAAATCCTGGCCGATATGGAAACGCCCGTTTCGGCCTTCCTTAAGATCCGGGACGGCCGTTACGACTATCTCCTCGAGAGCGTGGAGGGCGGGGAAAAATGGGCGCGATACTCCTTCCTGGGAAGCCGGCCGTCCCTGGTGGTCCGGGGGACGAATGAGGAGATGGAACTGATCCGGCCGGGCCGGGCGGACCGAATCAAGGTCAAGACGGATCCCCTGGAAACGATTAAAACGATCATGGCCGATTTTCGCCCGGTGGAGGTGGAGGGGCTTCCCCGGTTTTTCGGCGGAGCGGTGGGTTATCTGGGTTACGATCTGATCCGGAGCATCGAACGGCTGCCGGATCACCGACGGCGTCGCCTCGATTTGCCGCTGATCTATTTCATGGTGACCGATACGCTTTTGATCTTCGACAACGTGTCGCAGACAATCAAGGTGGTTTCAAACGCGCATCTCAACGGCGCCGGAATCCGCGGATCGGAGGGCGCCCGGCGGGTGTATCGGGAGGCGATCCGAAAAATCGAGGCTGTGATCGCCCGGTTGAAAAAACCGATTCCGCGCCGGAAAAAAATCCCGGCACGGACCGGTCCGATCCCGGAATTGAAGGTCGCCTCCAATATGAGCCGGCCGGCGTTTGAAAAGATCGTTCGACAGGCCAAGGAATACATCCGATCGGGCGATATCTTCCAGGTGGTGCTGTCTCAACGTTTTGAGACCGAGACGTGTTCGCGGCCGTTTGATATCTACCGCGCCCTCCGGGTCATCAACCCGTCGCCCTATATGTATTATCTCCAGTTGGATGGACTGGAGCTGGTCGGCTCCTCCCCGGAGGTGCTGGTCCGGTGCGAAGAGCGCAGGATCGAGCTGCGGCCGATCGCCGGAACGCGGCCGCGCGGACGGAGCGACGAGGAAGACCGGGCGATGGAGCAGGAACTGTTATCGGATCAGAAGGAACGCGCGGAGCATATCATGCTGGTGGATCTGGGACGAAACGACGTGGGGCGCGTTTCCGAAACCGGGCAGGTGCGTGTCGAAAACCTGATGGCGGTCGAACGGTACTCGCACGTGATGCATCTCGTTTCCCAGATCGAGGGACGGCTTCCAAAGGGCCGGGACATTTATGACGTGATGCGGGCCTGTTTTCCGGCCGGCACCGTTTCGGGCGCCCCCAAGATCCGGGCCATGGAGATTATCGAGGAACTGGAACCGACCGGCCGCGGGCCGTATGCCGGCGCCGTGGGCTATTTCAGTTTTTCCGGAAACATGGACACCTGCATCAATATCCGGACGATCGTCATGAAGGACGGCCGGGCCTATATTCAGGCCGGGGCCGGGATCGTGGCCGATTCGGATCCCGAACGCGAATATCAGGAGACGGTCAACAAGGCCGGGGCGATGATCGCCGCGATTGAAATGGCGGAACGGGGTTTGGAATAATTGTAGGGGCATGATTCATCATGCCCGATCGGGACAAGACATGCTTTTAATGATCGACAACTACGACTCGTTCACGTATAACCTGGTCCAATATTTTGGGGAACTGGATCAGGACGTGCGGGTCTGCCGGAACGACCGGATCACGCTGGATGAGATCGCGGAGCTCCGCCCGGACCGGATCGTGATCTCTCCCGGGCCCTGCACTCCCAAGGAGGCCGGCATCTCGATCGAGTTGATCCGGCATTTCGCCGGAAAGCGGCCGATCCTGGGCGTCTGCCTCGGCCACCAGGCGATCGGGGAGGCCTTCGGCGGCGAGGTCGTACGCGCGGACCGACTGATGCACGGGAAGACCTCGATGATCCATCATGACGGGAAAACGATTTTTAAATCGCTTCCCAACCCGTTTGAAGCCACGCGGTACCATTCCCTGATCGTGAAACGGGAGACGCTCCCGCCCGTTTTGAAGATTACGGCCGAGACGCGTGAGGGCGAGATCATGGGTCTCCGGCATGCGGACTATCCCATCGAGGGCGTTCAATTTCATCCGGAATCCATCCTGACCCGGGCCGGGATGGATCTTCTGAGAAATTTTTTGAAAATGTAGGAGGCATGGCATGAATCCGTCGGCCGGAAACGATTTATTATTTCTCTGGATGGAGCGGCTTGAGAAATACGGATACATCACGGCCGGAATCAGCTTCCTGCTTCTGGGCATGGTGGTTTTTGTTTTCGGTTGGTACGACTTTCTGATCGGGATGCAGTCGAACGCTCAGAGGGCGGTGCTGGTCATGATGAACGAGCTCCTGCTGGTCGTGATCCTGCTGGAGCTTTTTCGGACGATCATCAACTTCATGAAAAGCCGGACGGTCAGCCTGGAGCCGTTTCTCCATGTCGGAATCATCGCGGCCGTGCGGCGTCTTCTCACCATCGGGGCCGAGATAACGCTCCAGGGCGAGGTATCGCCGGATCGCTTTGAGCAGTACCTGCTCGATGCGCTGGTCAATGTCGGCGTGATTCTCACCCTCATCTTTGCGCTTTATCTTTACCGGGTGCGAGGCATGAAGGCGGATCCGGTGGTCAAGGGATGACGAAATATGGTACATTTTAAAACCGGAAGGGGACAGAAGTTACATCGTGGGGGGACAGATTTCAAATCTGTCCCCAGCCGTTCCCCAGCCGGCCGGGATGGGTAAAATGATCAAAGAAGCGATTGCAAAAGTCGTGGACGAGATCCATCTGACCGAGGCCGAGGCCGAGGCCGTGATGCGCGAGATCATGGAGGGCCAGGCCACCCCGTCTCAGATCGCGGCCTACATCACGGCGCTTCGAATGAAGGGCGAAACGGTTGAGGAGATCACCGGCTCGGCCCGCGTCATGCGGGAGAAGGCCGTCCGGATCCATGTCAATGATCCCTATGTCGTGGACACCTGCGGCACCGGCGGCGACCGGATGAACACCTTTAATATTTCGACCACCACGGCCTTCGTCGTGGCCGGGGCCGGGATCACGGTGGCCAAGCACGGGAACCGTTCCGTCTCGAGCAGCTGCGGAAGCGCGGATGTCCTGAAGGCGCTGGGGGTCAAGATTGATGATCCGCCCGAACGGGTGGAGGACTGTTTGAACACGATCGGCATCGGTTTTCTGTTCGCCCCGCTCTACCACGGCGCGATGAAGCATGCCGTCGGGCCGCGCCAGGAAGTCGGAATCCGGACGATTTTCAATATCCTCGGGCCGCTCACCAATCCGGCGCAGGCCTCGATCCAGGTGCTGGGCGTGTACGACCGGCAGCTGACCGATTTGATGGCCCAGGTCCTGATGAATCTCGGATCGCTCCACTGTTTTTGCGTCAGCGGACTGGACGGGCTGGATGAGATTACGGTCACGGCGAAATCCAAAATCTGCGAGGGGAAAGAGGGAAAGGTGAAATGTTACCATATTGATCCGTCCGATTTTAATCTGGCGACGGCCCGCGTGAAGGATCTCATCGGAGGCACCCCGGATCAAAACGCCCGGATCATTCTGGACGTACTGGGCGGCCAGAAAGGGCCGAAACGGGATGTGGTGCTGCTCAACGCCGCTCCGGCCATCGTCGCGGCCAAGAAAGTTCGTACGCTCCAGGAGGGAATTCAGGCCGCGGCGGAATCGATCGACAGTGGCGCGGCCATGGAAAAATTAAGCCGTCTCCGCGAAATGACGAATCGGAATTAGGAGGGGACAGATTGCAAATCTGTCCCCAGCGAGTACAGGCGATGACATTTTTAGACGACATCCTAACCTCGACGCGCGAGGCG
>JACQHO010000029.1 GCA_016198945.1 Nitrospirota bacterium
GGCAATCAGGAGGTCTACATCATGAATTTGGACGGTTCCGATCAGCGGAATCTGTCGAAAAGTCCCGCGCTGGACTGGAACCCGTTTTGGTCTCCGGACGGCAAAAAAATCGGGTTTGTCACGACGCGGGACGGCAACCGCGAGATCTATGCCATGAACCCGGACGGATCCCACCCTGTTAATTTGACGAATAATCCTGCGGATGACGGCAGTGGGATGTTTACGTGGTCACGGGACGGGAAGTGGCTTCCGTTTACCTCGACGCGGGCCGGAAAGCGCGACATTTTTGTGGTTGGGCTGGATGGAACGCCGCCTCGCAATCTTACAAACACCCCGAACGCGGAGGAAGACGATCCCGTCTGGCTTCCGGACGGACGCATTTTGTTTTTGACCGACCGCGATGGAAACTGGGAACTTTACTCGATCAACCTGGACGGGACGGGCCTGACCAACTTGACCCACCATCCGGCCAACGATACCCGGGGGATCCGTCTCTATCAAAACACGACGGACGGTTAACATGTCTGCTGCGACATATCGGCTGCGATCCCCGGCTGCAAACCGCCGAGGACAAGCCGCCGAGTGCAGGCTCGCAGCATGCAGGAGGGACAGACTGGAGGCAAATATGATGAAGCAAACATGGGCGGCGATTTTAATTCTCCTCGTGGCCGGTTGCGGCACGACCGGTCTCCAAGCCCCGGGCATGCCGATCGTTCCAAAAGAGACAGCCGATTTTAAGATTTATTTCTCGTCCAATCGAGACGGCAAGCCGGAGCTGTACGGCATGAATCCGGACGGATCGAACGTCTTCCGCTTGACCCGCAATGACGGCAATGAATACTTCGCGGTTGTGACACTGGATGGATCGAAGGTCGTGTATGTTCTGGACAACGGGAAAAGCCGGGAGATCTACACCACGGACGCCGCCGGATTGAACCACACGCAACTGACCCGTACCGGCAGCGTGAACGAATTTCCCCGCTGGTCCCCGGACGGCAAACGGATCGCATTCATCTCCGACCGTGACGGAAACCGCGAAGTCTATGTGATGAACGCGGACGGTTCAAGCCAGACGCGGCTTACATTCACGGAGTGGGAGGAATCGGATGCGAAATGGTCTCCGGATGGAAAGAAAATCGCCTTCGTTTCCACGATCGACGGAAGCAACGAAGAGATTTTCATCATGAGCGCCAGTGGAAAGGGGTCCGTCAACGTGACCCGGAGTTCCGGCATGGACTGGAACCCTTTTTGGTCGCCTTCCGGGAAAAAACTCGGATTCGTTTCGACGCGTGACGGCAACCGCGAGATCTACGCCATGAATTGGGACGGGACGGGGGTGGTGAACCTGACCCACAACCCGGCGGATGACGGGAGCGGGCAGTTCACCTGGTCACAGGATGAGCGGCGTCTCCCTTTCGTGACGAACCGGGACGGGAACCGTGAGATCTATATTACGGATGCCGATGGAAAGAACGAGAGAAACCTGACGAATACCCCCAAGGGGGAAGAAGACGATCCGGTCTGGCTTCCGGACGGCCGTATTCTTTTCATGAGCAATCGGGATGGAAACTGGGAGCTCTACGCCATGAATCCGGATGGAACCCGTCCGGTCAATCTGACGAACAACCCGGCCGATGACATGAGAAGCATCATGGCGTATCGTGAAAATCTGACGGATCGGGGAAATTGATTGCAACACCCACGGGAATCATGGGCGCGCGGCTTGGAGCGGGTGTAAGACTCGGTGCGGCTTTGCTGATGATCACGCTCGGTTGCGGATCGTTTGCGCTGCAGGGCATCCGTGAACTGCCCCCGGATTTCAGGATCCATTTTATTTCCGACCGAGACGGCAACCCGGAGGTCTACATGATGCGTTTGGACGGTTCGGATCAATCCCGGCTGACCTTCACGGAGGCTTCCGAGTTTTACACCGTCGGGTTGTTGGGGTTGAACCAGGTGGTTTTTCTAACCGACCGGGATGATAATAAGGAGATCTACCGGATGAACGTGGACGGTTCAGATCAGCGCCGACTGACCTTTACGACCGAGGATGAGGATTCCCCGCGGTGGTCTCCGGACGGGAAAAAGGTCGTGTTTGGTTCCCACCGGGACCGGAACTGGGAGATTTACGTGATGGATGCGGACGGCTCTCATCAGACCCGTCTGACCCATGACAGGGGCGAGGACGAGAACGCGCGGTGGTCTCCCGACGGGACCCGGATCGCATTTGAGTCCACCCGCAACGGTCATCAGGAGATCTACCTGATGAATTCGGACGGGGGACGGTTGTTTAATCTCAGCCGGGACCCGGCCAACGCATGGTATCCGGTCTGGTCGCCGGACGGAACCCGTGTTGCTTTTGTCTCGGATCGGGACGGCGAGCCGGATGTTTACGTGATGCGCGCGGACGGCAGCGAGACGATCAACCTGACACGCCATCCCGGATCGGATGAATTTCCGGCCTGGTCTCCGGACGGGTTGCGGATCGCCTTTGTTTCAAATCGGGACGGCAATCCGGAGATCTACGTCATGGATGCGGACGGCTCCCGTCAGCGAAATCTCACCCGGTCTTTGATGGATGATGACGATCCCATCTGGCTGACCAACCGCGATCTGCTGTTCCATACTCTCCGGGACGGGAATTGGGAATTATATCACGCGGATGCGGACGGGCTCCGTCTCCACAACCTGACGCGAAATCATGCGATGGACGGTCGGAGCTTGTATTCTTTTTGAACCGGGGTGGAGAGAAAAAATCATGAAGCTTAAAACGATAATCCTGGGCTTGGTCGTCATCGGAATGGCTTCCGGTCCCACGGGGCTGCCCGCTGCGCCGGCCGACGGCGTGTCTGCCGGTCCTGCCGGGGTTGAATCCGTCCCCGTTTCGGTGCCGCCGTTGACGTTCGAACAGAACCGGAGAATCTCGGATTACGAAGCGGCCCATTACTGGACGCATACTTTTTCATCCGGCGGCCATAGCATGGCCATGTTCGGCGACAGTCTTTATGCGGTCTGGTACGATGTCCGAAGCGGGAATGCCGATGTCTATCTTGCCAAAAGCATGGACGGGGGTCGAACCTTCGGGCCGAACAAACGGGTGAATGACGACGCCACCACCGCCGTTCAGTACAAACCCAGCATCGGCGTGGATGGACAGGGAGCGATCTATATCGCCTGGCGTGACGGGCGAAAGGGCAACGCCGACATCTTTTTTGCGAAAAGCATTGACGGCGGAAAGACGTTTTCAAGGAATATTCAGCTTAACGACGACCGCGGAGTGGCCTATCAAGGGAATCCGACGCTGGCCGTGAACTCAAAAGGGCTCGTGGCGGTGGCCTGGTCGGATGCGCGCAACGGCAAGGATGATATCTATATCACGGTCTCCAAAGACCAAGGGCGGACCTTCTCGACCAACCGGCGGGTGAACGACGACCCGGAAACCACGGCCCATTCGCATCCCTCCCTTGCCGTGGATGAAACGGGGGCGGTTTATGCGGCCTGGGAAGATTTCCGGAAGGATCATTCCGATATTTATCTGGCCAGGAGCCTTGACGGCGGGGCAACCTTCAGCCCCAACCGGAGGGTGAATGATGATACCGGCTCGGCGCCCCAGATCTCGCCCAGCCTGGCGATCGGGCCGTCGGGCCAGATCCTGCTGGCCTGGGCCGATTTCCGGAACAGCGCCGTCACGCTGCCTCCGCCTCATTCTGCCGCCGGGGAGGAACAGCGGTGGGAGGTTTCAAGACTGGGAAACGCCGACATTTATTTCGCGCGGAGCCTGGATGGCGGAACGACGTTTTCTTCCAATCTTCGGTTGAACGATGATCCGGCCGACGCCGCCCAGGCCTTTCCGAGCTTGACCGTCAACCCGCAAGGAGTCGTGGCGGCGGCCTGGGAGGATTTTCGAAACGGCGACGGCGATATCTACATGGTCAAGAGCCTGGATTTGGGCCGGACGTTCGATTCGAACCGACGCGTCAACGATGATTCCGGAAAGGCGGACCAGTCCCATCCAAGCGTTGCGTTGGGCGCGGGCGGGAAGGCCTACCTGATCTGGACGGATACAAGAAACAATCGCTTTTCAAGCCGCGGTTCGGCTGAAGATGATGAAGGCGATGATGTTTATTTTGCGCGGTCCAACTGACGCCAGGCCGTCTGTTTCCGGCTTTTGGGATGGACGGAAAGTGGTATCATTGTATATACAGATTGCTGATGATGGGCCTGTTAAAACTGACAACTCAATGAAAAATGAAGATAAACCAATACAAACATCTATTCCTCGGATTCGCCATTTCGGTGTTGGTTGCCGGCTGCGGCTTTTCGGCTGATTCCCAGAAGGGTTCGTCCGGTGAAAGGGACGGCCTTCGAACCGAAGGTTGGGCCGCAGGAATTTCCAATCTGGATTCCGGGCCGGAGATGGCCTTTA
>JACQHO010000038.1 GCA_016198945.1 Nitrospirota bacterium
CAACGGGTCTATGCCTTCTGCCGCGCGCTGGACGACGTTTCCGACGGGCCCTTGCGCACGGAAGAAAAAAAACGGCGGTTGGAATTCTGGCGGGCTGAACTGGACCGTTGTTATACCGGGAAGGCGGAAGATCCGATTACGGCCGCCCTTCAGGAGACCGTTCAGGAATTCCATCTCACCCGGACTTATTTCGATGACCTTCTGCTGGGGGTCGAGATGGATGTCACCATTGCCCGATACTCGAATTTCGTCCATCTCTCACAGTACTGCTATCGCGTCGCCGGCACGGTGGGACTGATCTGCCTTGAGATCTTCGGCTGCCCGAAGGAAAAGGATTATGCCGTCGCTTTGGGGATCGCATTTCAAATCACGAATATCCTGAGGGACGTCCGGGATGACGCGGAACGCGGGCGGATCTATCTTCCACAGGACGACTTGCTGCGGTTCGGATACACCGAGGCCGAGTTGATGGCCTGGACTTACAACGACCGTTTCGTGGAGCTGATGCGGTTCGAGGCCGAACGGGCCGGCGACTATTTCCGGCGTGCGGCCGACCTTCTCAAACCGGAATGCCGCAGACAACTCATCGCCTCCGAGATCATGACCGCCGTCTATTCCGCGCTGCTGCAGAAGATCAAAGACGCCCGGTACAACGTCTTCGAGCAACGGGTCGGACTTTCCAAATCCCACAAGCTTGCGCTGGCCCTTAAAACCGCGCTGATGAACCGGATCGGCCTCGGTCGGACGACCGCGGCATGAAGCAGGCGTTGATCATCGGCGGGGGCTTTGCCGGCCTGTCGGCCGGCGTGGCGCTGGCGGACCGCGGCGTCAAGGTCGTCGTGATTGAACAGCGTCGGATACTCGGCGGCCGCGCCTACTCGGTCGAGGACGGGACGACGGGCGAATGGATCGACAACGGACAGCATGCGCTTCTCGGCGCCTTTCATGAAACGCAGAAATTTTTAAAAACGATCGGAACGGACGGCCTGATCCGGTATCAGGACCGTTTCAGAATGGTCCTGGCCGAACCCGGCGGCCGTCGGATGACGCTGGAGGCCGCGCCTATTCCGGCGCCCTTTCATCTGGCGGCCGGTGTCGCCCGCTGCAAAGGCCTTTCGGTTTCTGATCGCCTTCACCTGCTTCGCGCCGGGTTCTCGATCCTGACGACTCGACCGCTTCCGGACACGATGACACTCAAGGATTGGCTGGACGCTCTCGGCCAGCCGGAAACCCTCCGGCAACGATGGTGGTATCCGCTCTCGATCTCGGCCCTCAATGAACTGCCGCATCGCGCCTCGGCCAGCTTGTTTCTGCGCGTGTTAAAGCTGGCCTACTTCGGATCGGTCCGGGACTCCTCCTTTGGAATCATGACGGTCGGGCTGGGCGATCTCTATACCGAGCAGGCCCGGCGATTCATCGAGACCCGCGGGGGAGAGGTCTTGTGCAACACGGTTGCGTCTCAACTCACCTTCGTGGACGATCGGCTCAAAGCCGTCGGGCTGCGGAACGGGGGCGCGATGACGGCCGATTATACGATCAGTGCCGCGCCGCATCATGTGTTGCGGAAATTATTGCCGATGGAGCTGCTGCAGACCGGCGCGCCGTTTGAGGGATTGACCCATCTGACCGAATCGCCGATGGTCTCGATCCATCTCTGGTTCGACCGAAAGGTCCTGGACGAGGAATTCATCGGGCTGGTGGATTCCCCCATCCAGTGGGTCTTCGATAAATCCCGTCTCTGGAAAGAAGGTGAGGTACAGACGGGAGCGCTGGCCTGCATCACGAGCGGGGCGCATGATCTGATTGATCGTTCACGGGAGGAATTGATTGCGCTCGCACACCATGAACTGGGCCGCTTCTTCCCGGAGGTCCAAAATGCAAAACTCATTCATTCCCGTTTGATCAAGGAGCGCCAAGCCACGTATTCCTGTACGCCGGAGGCCGAGCGATGGCGTCCGACGCAGGAGACGCCGTACGAGAATTTCTTCCTGGCCGGCGACTGGACCCGCACCGGCCTCCCGGCAACGATCGAAAGCGCCGTCACCAGCGGCCACCGCTGCGCGGAGTTGATTCTAAAATCTCGGCAGGAATAGACCATGCAGCGATCAAAGGGTCAGACTGCTTATGACGAGAGGGTCGATGGATTTCGTCCCGCATGGTGGCTTCGCGGAGCGCATGGACAGACGGTCTGGAGGCGGCTGTTCGGCGGAGGTCCCGAGCCGTCCTACCGGCGCGAGCGATTTGAAACATCGGACGGCGATTTCGTGGACCTGGACTGGTTTGATTCGGAGAACCAGACCGGCGATCGGCCGTTGGTGGTCGTCCTACACGGACTGGAGGGTTCGTCGCGCTCGAACTATGTGATCGGACTGCTCCGCGAGGCGGACCGGCGGGGATGGGACGGGGTCGCGATGAATTTCAGATCCTGCTCCGGCGAATTGAACCGGCGGCCGCGCTTCTATCATTCCGGCGAAACCGGAGACCTGGACGAGGTTCTCTCGTCACTGACGGCGCGCCGGCCCGGCCGTTCGATCGGTCTGGTCGGCACCTCACTGGGCGGGAATGTCCTTCTGAAATGGCTCGGCGAACACGGGGAGAATGTTCCCGCGTCTGTTCGCGCGGCCGTGGCCGTCTCGGTCCCGTTCGACCTGGCGGCCGCGGCCTATCGGATCGATCACGGGCTGAGCCGGATCTATGGACAGGTTTTTCTTCGCACGCTGAAGGAAAAGGCATCGGCCAAGGCCGGCCTCTATCCCGGCCTTCTCGACGCCGTTGAAGTCGCGGCGATTCGGAGCTTCGCCGTCTTCGACGACCGCGTGACCGCGCCGCTCCACGGGTTCTCAAGCGGACAGGATTACTGGAAACGGGCCAGCGCGACGCCCGGCCTCGGCGGAATTCGGAAACCGACGCTGCTGATCAATGCAAGCGACGATCCGTTCTTGCCGTCCGCCTGCCTTCCACGCGACGCGGTGGCCCGCTCCCCCTGGCTGACGGCCGAGTTCACTCGCCGCGGCGGGCACGCCGGATTTGTCGAGGGGGGGCGGCCGGGAGCGGTTTCTTACTGGGTCGATCGGAAGGCGATGATTTTTCTGGATTCGGTTTTCCGGGGGGATTTAGACCGGGATGAAAACGGGAGGGGCGGACGTTAATACAGCGGAGGCTGGGGCCCGGGTTTGATGCCGGCCAGATCGGGATCCAGGCCATCTTCAACAGGGATCTCGGCCTCCTTGACTTTTTTACGCTCTTCACGCCGCTGGATCTTTTCTTTGCGCTTCTCGGCCTTTGCGCGTTCGCGCGATCGCTTCGTTGCCGTGGCCTTGGGATGCGTTGCCATATCGTTTCCTCTTCATTGTCACGGAAGTTTCAGTGCAAATTTATTCTACCATATCATCGGACATAACGCAAACGGCCGTTTTCCGAAGGCCGGAATCGCTTACAGGTAATTTTTGAACTCGCTCCCAAACGTAGGAAAGTAGGCCGGGATCATCGTCACATCAAAATTCGCCAGGATGGATTCTTTTGATTCGCGTTGCAGAAGATATTCGAAGGCGGCCTGAATGCAGCGGTCCGGACCGACTTTTCCGCCCGTGAGTTTCCGGTACGTCGCCTGTGCCATCGTGACTTGATGCCGGCTCGTTCCGCCTTCCTCCCGGACCGTCACTTGAAAGATCATCGGATCGCCTTCGTCCAGCCGCTTCACCTCGATCACGCCCGCCTCCGTCCGGTTTGATCTTATCGCGCCTTCCTGCCGCTTTTCGATCGTCGGTTCCGTTTCAGATCCTCCGGCGGCAGTTCTTCAAGCACCATGAGAAGCTGTTTTCCGACCACGGCCTCGTTCAGTTTGACCGCGATCTCCTTGATGACGCCGTGAATCGGGGACAGGACGGCCGTCTCGACCTTCATCGCCTCGATGTTCACGATCTCCTCGCCTTCCTTGACGATGTCCCCGATCTTGAGAAGGCGGTCCTTGTCACCGATCCGCCAGACGTTTCCCATGAGGGGGGAGGCCACCTGTCCGGGAACGTCGGGATCGGCAAAACGCGGCCCGGCCTTCCGGGCGGCCTTCCGGGACGGCATTTCGACGGGGAAGACATGCATCGTGCTGTTCACCGACAGGACGACATGCTTGACCCCGTCCATCTCCTGGCCGATTGAAATTAGCTTGATCGTGTTCGGCTTGCCATGGGTCTCGAACGTCACCTCGCTCCCCGCCTCCTTCAAGCCGTCGAACCAGACCCCGGTCGGAAGCGCCGAGGTGTCTCCAAAACGGGTTCGGAACCGGATGAAGTCGACCGCCGCGCCGGGATGCTGCAGATAGAGCACCAGCTCGTCCTCCGTCGGATGACGCTCAATCTTCTTTTGGAGCTCCTCCCGGAGCCGTCCGATCTCTTCATCCGGCTTCCTGGCCAGCGGAGACGCTTCAAACCGATCCTTCGCGATCTTCTCCCGCCAGGCCTCCCCGAAGACGGACTGGTAGACCCAGTCGGCCGGCCAGCCGAACGGAAGCGGCCCGTACTTTCCCAGGAGCAGATTTTTCAGATCATCCGTGGCGCGGGCGTATAGACCGAACAAGATGTCCTTTTCTTCCTGCTTCAAGTCCTCCGGCGACCGGCCGTTCGCGATGAACCGCCCGCAGAGATCCAGGAGGTCCTCGACCTGTTTGAGACCGCCCTCTTTATAGTGATACTGAATGATCCCGGCCCAGGTGGTCCAGGTGATCTGCGATCCCGGCGTGACATCGAAATATTTGATGAACCGGTTGCCGGTGCTCATCCCGCGGAGGATGTAGGGCATCAGAGGAAGGAAACCGCCCTTGTCGGCCTGCTCGAACGAACTTGGAAAAGCGCCCCCGGGCATCCGGTGTTCGGTCACCTGATAAGAGAATCCCCGGAACTGGGACTCGAATTCCTGATAATGGCCGATGAAGCCGGCAATCTCCCCGGCCGCCTGATCCACCATGGGAATGTCCAGGCTGGTTTCGATCCCCATCTCGGTGAGCAGCGCCTGGACGGCGCGGACCGGCGCATGGCCGTAGTAGCGCGTAAACGGGTCGTCCGTCACGTCGAGGATCTTCACCCCGGCCTTCGCCGCGGCCGCCAGGGCCGGCACGGCCAGCCCGTCCGTCGCGTGCCGGTGGTACTGGATCACCAGATCGGGATATTTCTGCAGCAGGGCATCCGTGAGCCGGGCGATCCGGGCGGGCGATCCCACCCCGGCCATGTCCTTGATGCAGAGGATGATTGCCTCGGTTCCGCCGGTCATTCCGAGGATCTCGCCCGTCACATTCAGATAATAGGCGTCGGTGCAGTCGTCGGAGACGCCGAAGGAGATCGCGGGCTGAAACAGCTTTCCGCCCCGGGTCACCTCCTCCGCGATCGGGATCATATTGGGGACGTAGTTCAGAAAATCGAAACAGCGCCAGACGTCCACGTACGGAAGGAAGGCCTTCACGGAAAGGCGGATCACGTTTCGGGGATACATCCGGTATCCCCAGAGATTGGTCGAGCGGACCAGCGTCTGGGTCATCACGTCCGGCATCCGATCCTTCCAGAGCCTCGCCTCTTCAAACGGGTCGGTCATGTTCTGAAGAAGGTTCTGATGAAAGCGGGCCCCGCCGTGGTTCTCGATCGAAAAATACCCGGAACGGTTGTAGAGCGGCGCAAGCCGGATCAGGTCGTACAGCGTGTGGCGGTTCTTGAAGTCGCTCTGGCCGGTGTCCCGCGGACCGGTATTGGTGAAATAGACCCGGCGGTCGCTCCGAAGGGCGGCGACATTCTCACGGGGGCTTTTTTTCGGATGAATCGTCATCCCTTTTTCCTTATTGTGCAGGGGCTCGCGTCGCCCCCTCCATCCGCCTCAGGCGGACTGGAGCCTCCCCCTCCCGCATGTCTGCTGCGACCCGCAGCATGCAGGCTCGCCGTGCTCGCTGGGTTTCCAGGCTACCGGCAGTAGGGGTTTTTCCCGAGCGCCGTGATCTCGGCGATGAACCGGCTGATTTTGAGGATTTCGTCCTCGTCTTCCACATAATCCAGAAGCTCGTCAAGATGCTCGTCGATAAAGTCCGTGTCGAACCGTCCGGAAACGAAATCCGGATGGACCATGATTTTCTTGAGCAGCGGGATCGTCGTCTTGACGCCCCAGATATTGAATTCCGAAAGCGCGCGTCGCATCCGCTCGATCGCGGTCGGCCGGTCTTTTCCCACCGAGCAGATCTTGGAAATCAGCGAATCATAGAACGGCGGGATCTCGCTCCCCTGCAGGATCCCGCTGTCGGCGCGAACGAACGGCCCGCTGACCTGGCGAAGGTAGGTGACGGTCCCGTAGGAAGGCGCGAAGTCGTTCCTGGGATCCTCGGCATTGACGCGGCATTGAATCGCATGGCCCCCGATTCGGATCTCCTCCTGCCGGAAGCGAAGCGGCGTGCCGACGGCCATCCGGATCATCATCCGGATGATGTCCAGGCCGACGATCATCTCGGTGACGGTATGTTCGACCTGGATCCGCGGGTTCACCTCGATCGCGTAGTAACGCAGATCGGGGGCCACCAGAAACTCAAGCGTGCCGGCGGTGACGTACCCGATCTCCTTGGCGGCCTTCACAACCACCCGCCCCATCTCGTTCCGGAGACGGTCGTCCAGCAAGGACGACGGGGCCTCCTCCACCAGTTTCTGATGCCGGCGCTGGATGGAGCATTCCCGATCGCCCAGGTGAATCACGCCGCCGTAGGCGTCCGCGATGAACTGGAACTCGATATGGCGGGCGCCGCGGATGTATTTCTCGGCATAGACTTCGTCGCTGCCGAAGAGCTTCCGGGAGGCCGAGACGGCCCGTTCCAGCGCGGCCCCGGCCTGATCGGCCGAATCCAGCCGGTGCATGCCTCGGCCGCCGCCGCCCGCCACGGCCTTGATCATGATCGGCCAGCCCGCGTCGTTTCCGAACGCGATCAACTGTTCGGCCGACGTCGCCTTCGGCAGGCCGGGAATGATCGGGACGCCGGCGTCCGCCAGGGCCTTCTTCGTCGCGATCTTGTCCCCCATCCGTGCGATCACCTCGGAGGTCGGTCCGATAAAGATCAGGCCGGCATCCCGGCAGGCCCGGGCGAACTCGGGGTTCTCCGAAAGAAACCCGTATCCGGGAAAGACGGCGTCGCAGCCCGTTTTCCGCGCGGCATCCACCACCTTTCCGATATCCATGTAGCTCAACATGGCCGGAGAGGGACCGAGATGAACCGCTTCGTCCGAAAGCTTCACGTGATAGGACAGCGCATCGCAATCGGAATAGCCCACCACCGTCCGGATGCCGATCTCCCAACAGGTCCGGATCGTCCGGCAGGCGATCTCGCCGCGGTTCGCGATGAACAGTTTTTGAATCGTTTTCGGTTGGAAATCAGGCATCCGGAACACCCTTTCGGAATGCGTTTGCCATCCATCGATCCCGGTTCACGGGACAATCAATCATACCCATACCGCTCCAGCGTCTCCTCGTCAAACCCGAAGTAATGGGCGATTTCATGAACGACCGTGATCTCGATCTCCCGGACCAGATCCTCCCGCTCCGGGAAATCGGTCTCGAGCGGTTTCCGGTATAGAAAAATGAGATCGGGCGTCGTTCCGGAATCGTCCGCCGTGCGGTCGGGAAGCGGCACTCCCTGATAGAGCCCGTATAAAACGCCTTCCTCCCCGTCCGGACCCTCCTCCTCGGCCTCGGGTCCCGGCCGATCCCGGACCACCACCGCGACATTTTTCATCGCGGCCTGAAACACGGCCGGAATGCGATCGATCGCCTCCCGGACCAATTTTTCAAATTCCATGCGTTTCACGGTATCATGGGCGGGTGATGAGGACGACCGTGGCCGAAGGATGTTGCAGAGGCGCGCCCTGTTGCCTCTCCGCGCTGACGCGCATCCCTACCGAGCGCGCAGGAGGCGCGCGCCGTGCTTGTCGATCCGGGAAACGTTGATGACGGAAGAGATGCCGTGCTGCTGAAAGATTTTTTGCATCGCCAGACCGATCTTTTTTGCATGGCTTTTCCGATCCGTCACGGCGAAGACGGACGCGCCCGCGCCGCTGATCGAGGCGCCCAGCGCGCCGGACTTGAGGGCCGCGGCCTTTACGTCCGGAAAACCCGGAATGAGATGGGCGCGGGCCGGCTCCACGATTCCGTCCTGAATCGCCAGGCCGAACCGCCGGGGATCTTTCTGGGCCACGGCCGCCACCATCGTTGCGGTAAAGGCCATGTTGGACACCACCAGACTGAGAGGCACCTTGTCCGGAAGCACCGCCCTCGAAATCTTGGTCAGCACGCTGTGGTACGGCGTGACCACCACGACCACCAGGTCCGGGATCGTCCCGATCGAAAAAGCCCGGCGCTGCGCCGCATGGCTGACGATGACTCCGCCGAAGAGCGAGGCCGCAACGTTGTCGATGAAATAGCCGCCGCTGACCGAATGTTCGGCCGCCGCGCACGGCGGGATCAGCTCGTCCCGGTCGAGTTTATTCCCAAACAGGGCGTTCACCGCCACGGAGGCCGCCACGGCGCTGGCCGCGCTGCTTCCCAGACCGGTTCCGGGAATGTTTTTCTGAATGACCAGTTCCACACCCTGTTTCGCCTTGACCAGCTTCAGAACCTCGGATGCCGCGATCCCGGCCGTGTTCCGGTCGGCCTCGAGCGGAATCGTGCCGTCCCCTCCCTTGATCTCTCGGATCACGACCTCCCGCTCCCGGATCTTCTTGGCCGTAACCGTGTCGCCCAGACCCGTGATGGCCATTCCCAAAACGTCGAACCCCGGACCGATATTCCCAATGGAGGCCGGGGCAAAGGCCTTTGCGATTTTCATCTTGTATGCCTGCTCTTTCTCAAGGGTTAGTTTCCCGCCACCGTCATTTGCGCGATCTTCAACGTGGGAGACGCCAGGGCGCTTCGAAACTCCAGATCGTTCCCGATCATCTCGATATTCATCAAAATGTTTTTCAGGTTGCCCGCGATCGTGATCTCTTCCACGGGATGCGTACATTCGCCGTTCTCGATCCAGAACCCCACCGCGCCCCGGGAATAATCGCCGGTGACAGGGTTCACGCCGAATCCGATCAGCTCAACCACATACAGGCCCCGCCGGACGGAGCGAAGGATCTCCTCCGGGGAATGCGCGCCCGGGACAAGGTGGAAATTCGTATGCGAGACGGACGGAACATCCGCGACGCTTCGGACGGCGTTCCCGGTCGAACGCAGCCCAAGCTTCCGGGCTGAATAGGTGTCCAGCAAATAACTTTCCAGAACCCCTCGTTTGATCACGGTCGTCTCCCGAGTCGCCAGACCTTCCCCGTCGAACGGCCGGGATCCCAGCGCGGCCGGGATCGTCCCGTTGTCCAGGATCGTCACGGAGGGCGCGGCCACGGGCCGACCCAGTTTCCCGGCCAGAAAGGAGGCCCCTTTATAAACGGCGTAGCCCGACACGCAGGCGCCGATGCTTCCGAGCAGTTCGGCCGCCGTTTCGGGATCAAAGATCACCGGAACCTCGCAGGTGGAAATCTTCCGTCCGCCCAGCCTTCGGAGCGCCCGCTGCGCGGCGGTGCGGCCGACCGACTCGGGGGAGGCCAGCGCCTTGATCTTCCGCTTGGAGGAATACCAATAGTCCCGTTGCATCACGCCGTCGGCCGTCGCGATGGGCGAGACCGAAAACGAGACAGAGCCGACCGGATAACTTCCGATGACGCCATGGGTGTTGGCGTAGACCACCCGGCGATCGGAATGGGATAGGCTCGCGCCCTCGGAATTGGTGATCCGCGAATCATAGCCCAACGCCGCGGCTTCGGCCTGCACGGCCAGGCGGATCTTGTCCTCCATCGTCCAATGGCGCAGTGAATCATCGTGAAGATCCAGGTCCCGGGAGGCATCCAATGACATCGGCGTTGCCGGGTCCGGAAGACCGGCATGGGGATCTTCGGCCGTGCATCGGGCCAGATAACAGGTATCCTCCACGAGCCGGTCCAAAGAGTCGGCCGAAAAATCGGAGGTCGAACAGACCGCGGTGCGCTGCCCTGAAAAGAGCCTCAATCCCAACCGCTTCTCATGCGCATTGCTCAGCTTGTCGATCGATTTGAGCCGGACCTGAAGATCAAAGCTGTCGCCCTCCACGATCACGACGTCGCCGGCCGTGGCCCCCCTGGCCTTGGCCTTCTTCAATAATTCGACTGCAAGCGTTTCGTGGTTCATAAGCAACCCGATTGTTCGGTACGGGCGCACGGCCGTGCGC
>JACQHO010000042.1 GCA_016198945.1 Nitrospirota bacterium
AGCCTGTCCCAAATGATCGCGCCGTAGAGATCAAGAAGGCGATACTTTATGTTGCCGGAAACGCCGTGGCGGAACCAATCCACCGGCGCCGTGTCGCCCGATCCAACCGCGGCCGGGACGCTTGCCGTCTCGTTTCCCCAATAGACGAGACCCGAAAGGCTTCCGGAAACGTAGCCGGATTCGCCGAAGTTGATCCGGGTCATCAGATAGGGATCTTTTTTATGGTTTTGATCTTCCGGGCCGGACGCGAGCCCCTGCATTGCGCCGGCCTGAATCATGAACGGACCGATCATGGCATGGGCGTCTATCCCCAAATCACCCGCGCTGTTGTACAGCGACGGCCGCGTCGCCTCGACCGATTTCCCGTCGGCCGTCATCACGCCGAAAAACTTTGAGGCGAAGGCATAGGGGGTCAGGCCGAACCGCTCAATCGCGCCCGAATCCGGATCCACCCTTCCGGGCAGCTTCGGGATCAACGGCCGGTTCGTGGGATAGGAGAAGTTGGTCGAGGGATCGATCTTTCCGATCATGACCATGGGCCCCATGAGCATGGCACGGCCCGCGTCGCCATCCCCATGCGCCATCCCCGTCATCGTCTCTCCGCTCTTCCCGAGGAGCGTCCGGAGCCCCGGCTGCAGATCCACCATGAGGAAGAACTCCTTTCCGATGCCGAATTCCGACGTCTCCTCAAAGAGCCCTCCAGGAAGCCCCCGGACGGCTCTGCTGTCGTGGTCCAGCTCGAAGAAATAACTGATTTCATCCGTAAAGGTGCCCGCCAGATAAATTTCGGCCTCCACCGGAAAAGACAGATTTGTTTCACCGGGGCTGGTTCCCTGAAAGGACTCGATCATATTGCCGTTGGCCCGAAAAGCAAAAATATTCAGGAAGTCGGTCTCCGACCAGACCCGGCCGATGTTGCGCTTTTCCTTCGTCTCGCCCTCCCGGACCGTTGGGATCTGAAAACCGGCCATGTGAAAGGCCTCGCCGAACGCATTCAACCGTGGCGGTTTGGTATGGCAGGAGCCGCAGGAGAGATCATATTTTCTCGCAAAGGCCGGGATGGCCAATGAGGCGGATGGAAAAAGCGGAACCATCACAACGCCCAGCAATAATCCGCATAAAACCCTGAGATGGAAACAAGGATAACTTCCTAAACGCTTTGCCATCAGATCCGTCTCCCTGAAAAATTGGTCTGCAAGAAGGTCTGTATCTGAATATCCGGCACGCCGCACAGAAAGCGCGCGGAACAGTCACTGTAGGGTCAGGGATGAGAAATCAGAGAAGATAGGAGGCGTGAAGTTGGTAAAGCTTGTTTGATGCTCTGGGAATGCGATTCGCGCTGATAAAATGAGAGCGGCGCCGGGTTTCGGTCCCCGGAAGACGATGGTGAAGCCCGAATCCAAGCGCGGCGGCAAGAAGCAAGAACACTCCGGCGGCGCTTGCGGGGAATAAAAAGTCCTCGGATGTCAGCGCGACACAGTCATCGATAACGCAGCCGGAGAAATTCTCATGGCCGTGCTCGTTCATCCCGGCCGTTGGGCTATCATGGTCAAGGTTGCAGAGAACGACGGCGAACGACAGGGCCACCGCCAAAAACAGCCATCGGGATTTCATCATACCGCTCCGCATGTCGGTAGCTATACACCACATCGAAAGAACCTGTCAAGGTTAATGTTCTCTTAATCTACTCAACAAAAGTTTCTCGGTGATGCGCTACGGCAGCCGCCAGCGGAATGCGCGTGTCGGCACGCCGCCGACGCCGTCGATTCGCAGCTCGATCATTCCGTCCCGCATCGGCGGCGGCTTGAAACGCAACACCCCCTTGCGATGATGCCCGCCCGGAGGGTCGCCTTCCCATGGAAGGGGGGAGTGAGTTCGCCCCTGCGCGTCGACGAGCGCCGAGAATCGGGCCGGATCGCCCGCGAGGGCGACGGTGTGCGTGTCGAATACGACCTCAAACTCCCAGGTCTCGGCGCCGGGCGCCGGCGGTCTCGGCGTCACTTTGACGATGACGCCGCCCTCCTTGTTGAACTGGGGCGAGAGACCGGAATCAACCTGGGCCGCGTGACCGGCCCCGACCCCCGTGGCAAACGCAAATGCAACCGCTGCCGGCAGGAGCATCCATCCTACCGCGTTCATGGCTGCTCCTCCATCTGCGCCATGTGCCGCGTCGCCTGCACCACCTTGCGAGCGACGTAGACCACGCCCGCCGCGTTGAACAACAAACCCGCCCAGAAGAGCTCGGTCTGATATTGCGCCACGAGCGCCACAAGACCGGTGGCCCCGAGCACCGGCAGGACGTTGGCGAGGTAATGCGTGCAGCACGAGATCATCGCCGCGGTGGAGGTTCCGCCGGCAACCGCAACGACCTTCCCCGCCTTGTCGGTATGCCGCGTGACGATCCGCAGGTGCGCATAGAGACCGACCTGAACGCCAAAGCCGGCCGCCAGCGCGAGAATGAAGTACCGGAACTGGCCGAATTGCTCAAGGACGAACTCCCGGCCGGAGACCAGGGTCAACACCGAGAAGTAGACGGCCAGCAGCAATGCCGCCGCGTGGCCGATCAAGACGGGTCGTATCCATCCGACCTTTGTCATATCGCCCCCCTTCCTGGATGTATCCTTTTCCTGAATCCCCGCCTCAAGAGCATCTTCAGTATCCCCGGAATATTAAATTTAAGCAGACCGACCGGCCAGTTCAATTCATTCTTGTCACAAAGGGCGCCGACATTGAGCTCCCGGATCTCCGCTGCGATCGCATCCCAATCCGGCCGGCCGTCATCGCCGTTTTGGACCGCTTCATCGATGAGGTTCATATACCGCACGGCCGTCCTCGCCCGGGCCTCGACGCGGTCGGCGGTCTTTCGAGAAATCAGACCGTGCTTTCGTTTCAACGCGTTTAATCTCAAGCCGGCTTCGTAAGTGGCCGAGACGATCTCGTCCCGGGTCATCCATCGGGTCTCGTAATTCAGAAAATACTTCCAGCTCCAGGCCGATTCCATCAACCGCCGGTGTTCCTCAAGCGTTCGGGCGAACAATCGATAGCCGTGCTTTTCCGGATTCTCCCACACCTCGCTCCCGGGATCGACAAAGGGCGCCAGCGGCGCGATGAAGGGATGGAGGTTTTTCCTCTCTCCGTAGCGATCCAACAGGGTTTCACAGTAATCGATCGTCCGCATCACGGACGAAAAGGTTTGTTGGGGCAGGCCGATCATGAAGAAAAGGTCGATCCGCCGGCAGCCATGTCGGAGGCAGCTCTCGATGGCCTTCTCGAGTTGTTGATTGGTGAAGGGGCGTCCGAAGGCCCGCCGTACATTTTCATCATGGGATTCGGGCGATATCTCGACATTATATTTCGGAACGGACTGTTGGATCCGCGCAATCGACTCGTCCGAGGGGGGCGCAAAAAACTCGAAGGCCAGCTCGTTTTTAAAATGGATCTTCCGGATCTCGTCCAGCAATTGATCGGCATACGGCCTCCCGTTTTGCAAAATATCCCCGATGATCATGCTGGGCGCGTTGATGTATTTCTGGATCGTCTTTAATTCGGAGGCCAGCTTCTGAGGCGACTTGGTTCCGAGAGCCGTTCGATGGAGCACGTTTTTAGACGCAAACCGGGACCCGCCGCACGTTTTACAGTTGTACTGGCAGCCTTTATAGGGGAAAACGGCCGTGACCGGGTATCGCATCCAGGCCTGAAAGGGCAGGGAACCCTTCAGGTCCCAAAACCGGAAGGTCTGCTCGATCGCACGATCAAACGCCGTCAGGACATAGTCATTGTCGCCGGGCACGTTGCTTATTTCACTCGAAACAACACGGCCCTCCCGATCTTTATAGGTCAAATTCGGAATCCGATCGAATCCGCCTTTTTCGGTCAGCGCCTTGATCAGCATCACGAGCGGCCACTCGGCCGAGTCTCCCCGAACGACATAATCCACGAACGGGTAGCGAATCAGCTCTTCATGAAAGTAGGTGGCCGAATAACCGCCGTAGATGATCGGCACCCCGGGATGGTGTCTTTTGATGATCTCGCCGATCGCGAGGCTGCCCTGAACGTGGGGAAGCCAGTGCAGATCGATCCCGAAGGCCTTGGGTTTCAGCCGCCGGATCTCCTCCTCGGGATCATACTCCATGGAATTCAGCATTTTGTTGGCGACATTGATGATCCGGGTCGAAAAGCCGGCCGCCTCGAGGTGGCCGCAGAGACTCAGGAAACCGATCGGATACATTTCGAAGATGGGGCCGGACGGGATCACGTCGCTGATGGGCCCGTGAAGAACGGCCTTCTTTCGAAAATCATAAAGGCTCGGCGGGTGTATGAACACGACATCGGCATTAAACATAACAGCCCCTATCGACCGAAGACGGCGATCAGGATCAGGACAAACAGGACCAAACCGATCGCGACTGCCGCCCCGCCGGCGATCCAGCCCAGCCATTTCAGCCATCCGGGCGGGGGTTCGGTCCGGATCGAGGACAGCCGACCGGTTTCCGCCAGCCGCTTGAATTCCTCCGGACGTTCTTCACGGAGATCCGCCTCGCTCACGCGTCCCGTGAAGATCACGAGATCCATCGGAAATTTTTCCGGACGGAGATGCGTATTAAAATAGTGAATGGTGAAGATGAAGGCCGTCGCAAGGAGCGCCTCCTCCCCGTGTATGAGCAGGGCCACGTTGAACCACCATCCCGGGATGAATCGGCCCATGAAGTCATCGAACCACAGTATATATCCGGTGATTCCGATCACGGGCATTCCCCAAAACACGGCGAGGTAATCGAATTTCTCCCAGTAGGTGAAGCGGCCGAACTTCGGCCGGGGGCCCAGGCCGAAGAACCACAGGAAGCTCTTCACGATGTCCACGACATCCCGCGGCTGCGGCAACAGAGAGTTCGGCCCCCAGAGGACTCCCCAGTCCTTCAGAATTACGACCCAGTACAGGATCTGGATCAAATGGTAGAAAAAGAGGATCGTGAGAACGATCGCAAAGATTCGATGTAAAATTCCCATCACACCGAAGCCGCCCATCGCGTGCGCAAGGCGGACGGCCCATTCGGAGTCGTTGTACATCAGCGGAAGGCCCGTGACCACCACGCCCAGAAAGCCGACGATCAGTATTCCATGCAACAGCCGCTGTCCCACTGTGAAGCGACGGTAATACGTCCCGCCTCCGGGCGGCCCGCCCCGCGACCGGACCAGGCCCGAACGGAGGGCCCACAGGGCGGTGTGCAGCCCGAAGAAGGCGAAGACGCCGAGCAGCAGCAGTGTCATGAACCATCCGACGTAGTAGAGCACCGGGTTGCGGCCCGGATCGTCCGGATCGGCGTGCGGATCGTATTTCGCGAAGCCGATCGTGGCGGCCGGATGGCATTTTTTGCAGGTCTCGACGAGGTTCGCTTCATGGATCATGGAGGCCGGGTCGCGCGCGGGCCGGATGTCGTGCGCGCCGTGGCAGTCGGAGCAGCGGGCCACGCGGGTGAAGCCGAGGCCGGTCACCTGGCCGTGGTAGGTGTCGCGAAAGGTGCGGAGCGACTCGGAGTGACAGGTTCCGCACTCCTTGACGACCTCCAGCTTCCAGGCCGCCATTTCAACCCGACGGATCTCATGGGCGGTGTGGCAGTCGGTGCAGACGGGGGCGGAGTAAAGACCGGCTTCGAATTGCCGGCCGTGAATGCTTTCGCGGTAGGCATTCAGCACGCCGGCGTGGCAGCCGCCGCAGGTCTCCGGAATGCGGCTGCGGTAAACCCGTGACCCGGAATCTTCCACCGCGCGGATGTCATGAGAACCGTGGCAACCGGAACAGTTCGGCGCGACGAGAAGGCCGCTCCGGGTGACGGCCTTGCCGTGAATCGAGTCCTTGTAGTGTTGGTAGATATTCTCGGAAGGTTGGCCGTTTGAAGCCGGCATTGAACCATCATGGCACCGGCCGCAGGTTTTTGCGAGATTGAAATGATTGATCCACGACCTCGAATTTTTCGACGGAAGGATGTCATGCGTGCCGTGGCAATCGGCGCAGCCGGCGGCGCCTTGTCGGCCCTGCTTGACGGCCTTGGCATGAATGCTTTTTGCGTACTCCGCAAGGTCGTCCTCATGGCAGGAGCCGCACTGGACCGGCTGGGGCTTGAGGCCGGCCGCGTAATGGTCTTCGGCCCCTTCGTGACAGTCCACGCAGACCAGATTCCGGTGGGAGGACTGGCCCAGCAACGCCCGGTCGACAACGGGTTTTTCGGTCTGATGACAGGCCATGCACGATTCGTCCTTTTCGGTCTGGGCCGAAGCGACGACGGGCCGGCCCGCCGACAGAGCGGCCGCGCAGACGATCATCACTGCCGTGACGTTCCATTTAACCATGGCCTCTCCATCCATAGGGGCTCGCGTCGCCCCCTCCATCCGCCTAAGGCGGAATGGAGCCTCCCCCTCTCGCATGTCTGCTGCGAATCGCAGCATGCAGGCTCGCCTTGCTCGCTGGAAAATACTCGCGGACTCATCCCATGGACATCCATGCATCCAACAGCAGACCGATGGTCATTAGAAGCCCTGCGGCCAGATGCGTTCCGATGGTCAGTCCCATCGCGGGGACGAGTCGCTGCGGTTGATCATAGGATCGATATAGTATCCGGCCGGCCCAAACGGCGAGCGGAAGACTTGCCAAGGCCAGCAGTGTCCAGACCGGCAGGA
>JACQHO010000027.1 GCA_016198945.1 Nitrospirota bacterium
CCCCCTACTTCAAAGTGAAGAGAATCAAGATCGCAATCGTAAAACCGAAGATCACGATCGTCTCGGGAATCACCAGCAAGATCATCACGGTTCCGAACGATTCCGGCTTCTCCAGGATGGCCCCGATTCCGGCCGCTCCGATGCGGGCCTGGGCCAGGGCGGTGGCCAGGGCCGTCAGTCCGATGGCCAGCCCCGCCCCAATCGCAATGAGTCCGATCTCCATAGTCACGCGCTCCTTTCCAACGTGGTTTTTTTGAAGGGCCTGTACTCGCGCCCGCCTCCCTGAAAAAAGTTCTCGAAAAATTCGACGTAATGCAACCGCAGCGATTGTACCGTCGGCGAAACGATTCCAAAGATCAGATTCAGAAGATGAAGAAAGCCGCCGATCAGAATTCCCAAAAAGACATTCCCGACCAGCCCGCCCAGTTGATTGGCGGCAAAGGCCAGCGCCACCGATGCCACGCCGATCCCCATCAGCCGGAGGTAGGACAGGATATTCACCAGATTGTGGATTTCCATTGCGGCCGACGCGCCTCCGCCGATGATCATCACGGGGATGCAAATCACCGTCACCCACAGCCCGACGGCGACGGCCGGCCCGGGAAGAAACCCCGTCAGGCCCGCCATCATCACGAGGAACCCGACCACCAAGACAAGCCCGGTCGCCTTCGCAATCACCTCCCGCCGGCGGCGATGCTTGACGGCCGTGAAAATGCCCAGGCCGATCCCGAGCAGGATATGAACGACGCCGACGGCCAGGGCCAGGAAAAGATTCTGCAGAAAACCTTCCATGCGGTTCATCAAGATGGGATGAAGCCCGATCGACTCGCCCAGATCGCCGAAGAATTCCCCGTACAGGATTCCCCAGAGGATGGAGGAGACGGAGGCCGCAAGAAAGATGGCGGTGAAATCCCGGATGAGCGGACGGTCGCGGAACCACCTTCGGACGACCAGGGCGATGATGAGCAGAAGAAGACCGTACCCGATATCTCCGATGATGATTCCAAAAAAAAGGGGGAAAAAGACGGCCATGTACGGCGTGGGATCGATCGTCCCGTATTTGGGCAGCGGCAGGATTTTGGTGAACTGCTCGAACGGTCGAAGCAACGGCCGGTTTTTAAGAAAGACCGGAACTCGTTCCCGCTCCCGTTCGTCCACCGGCATCGCATCGACCACGACCCGGCCCACAAACCGTTCGGCCAGTCGCCGGCGGAGGGTTTCAAGCTCCCCGCTCGGCACCCAGCCGTAAATCACGAAGGTCATCTTTGTTTCGTAGAAGGCGGACGAGATCAGGATCTGGCTGATCTTGTTCTCCAACCAGGCCCTCAGTTCAAGCAGCGATGAAAACCATCGGCGGGACAGCGCCGAAAGTTCCTCCTCCACCGCCCGAATCCGCAAGGGAAGGTCCCGGCGCTTTCGCAGGATGATCTTGAAGGCCTCGCCCAACGGCTTGTTCATGATCGAGGAGGGAAGGCGCAGCTCGCCGATCGCCTCCTCCCACAGGAGCGATTTGACCTGGGATTCGCTTCCCTTGGGAAAGACCAGCAGCGCCGCCAGGACCTCGGCATCCACCGGCGCATAGAAGATCTCATACTGGTTCTGGGTGATCCGGGCCATCTCCTGTTCCAAAAGAGGGATGATCTCTTTTTCCTTCGTCCGTATGGCGATGCCCAGGTATTCCAGATCACGGCTTTCACGGACCTGGGAAATCAGAGGCGAGAGCACCTGGAGGATCGCTTCATATCGTTCCAGGATGGACCGCTCGTCCGAGTAGACCTTTTTCTTGCCGACGAGCTGATCCACGCGGGCGGCGAGCGATCCGATTTTCGAGCCGGTCTCCTTGAGAAAATGATCCGTCGCCTCGGCCGGGGGGACCGGCCCGGCGGGCGACGAGCCTTCCGGCGCGGGCAGGAGCAATAGAATCTTTTTAACCTGTTCGAGCAGGGTTCCCAAGTCTTCTCTGTTCTGCAGTGTCGGGGCTTCGATCGAAAACCGCCGAAGAAGAATCTCGTCGATTTTCTGGACCTCCGGCGATCGGGATTCAATATGCACCGTGCCCAGGCCGTGGACGAGATCGGTCAGTTCGGAAAGAAGGCCTTTGGGGCCCATGATTCTGATTTTGGTCATCTGAACGATCATGCCGCAGTCCGTATCCACCGTTACAGAGGGAGAAGACGCTTGAGCAACTGTTCAACCACCTCCGGAATTTTGGCCTCGACGCGGCGCTTGAACCGGCCGGCCGCATCTCCGGCCTCCTCCAAGAGTCCCTCGGCTTCCCGCCGGGCTTCCTGGAGCCGTTGTGCAAGCAGGGATTCGCGACGCCGGTCGCATTCCTGCTTCTTCGCCTGCAGGATTTCGGCCGCCTTGGCGCGCGCCGCATCCCGCATGGAACGGGCTTCGGCTTCGGCCTCGCGGATCAGCCGCTCGGCCGCCCGTTCGGTTTCATGAATCCTTCGCAGGATATCCTGACTCTGCAGCTTCGGGTCGTCCATGGGATAAGCTTATCTTACTCATTTCGGTCGAAAAGTGTCAATTGCTCACGCAGGGCGGGGACAGATTTCATGTCTGCTGCGAACCGCAGCATGCAGGCAAATCTGTCCCCAGACGTTATCGGGCCAAAACTCGGGACGAGCAAACTTACCTTCGTGCGATCAGTACGGCGAGATAGACAACACCCACCGCCAGCAGTAAATTGATCCGCGCAAGCCAGGGAACCAGAATGCTCAAGCGAAGGGTAGAGGGATCTTGCGCGCTTGAGGCCCGAAGCCGGGAC
>JACQHO010000039.1 GCA_016198945.1 Nitrospirota bacterium
CAGCCTCCACTTTGAACAGCTCTGTCGGGACATCCTTCAAATGATCGAGGCGCGGCAGGAAGGAATCTTTCATCTGGATCTCCGTTTGCGGCCGGATGGAAATAAGGGGCCGCTGGCCGTCTCGCTGGATCGGTTCAAGTCGTACTACAGCGCGTCCGGCGCGGCGGCGGCGTTTGAACGGCAGGTCCTCATCAAACTGCGCTGGGCGGCCGGGGATGAAACCCTCGGACGACGGATAGAAGCCCACCGCGACCGTTACGTCTACAGCGGCGAGCCCTGGGATCGGGCCTCGGCGATTCACCTGCGGCGGCGCCAGATTCATGAATGGGTCAAACCGGGGACGGTCAATGTCAAATACAGTCCGGGCGGGATCATTGATATCGAGTATGCGGCGCAATACCTTCAGGTCATGTACGGCCGGGACCGTCCGGAATTAAGAACCCCCAACACGCTGGAGGCGCTGGGCCGGCTTCACCGGGCGCGGATCCTCTCAAAACAGGAGCACGACCGCCTTCACGGGGCGTATCTGTTTCTGAGACGATTGATTGACGGACTCCGCATGGTCCGGGGCAACGCGCGGGATCTCGTCCTTCCCGAATCCTCCTCCGACGAATTTAAATTCCTTGCGCGGCGGCTGGGGTATCACAAACGCGACTGGGGCCGAAGCGCGAAGGCGCTGGCGGACGATATTTCACGCCATATGAACGATGCCGATCGGATTTTTTCAGGCCGATTTGACCCGTCCCGAAGACGGCCGTCGCCGACCGGATAAGGACCGCCTAACCGAATCGGGACATCGCGGAGGGATCGAACACGGATTGAAAAATGCGATGGACCCGGCGGGTGTGGGTCGCATAATCGTGTAAGAATCGGTCCGCCGCAGGGCCTTCCGCGCCGTCCCGGTAGCCCATCCGGACGGCGCAGGCCCGGGCCTCCTCCGCCTCGACCGGAATGGCATGGGTCTGAAAATCCATCACCATCTGAAGCTTGTTCTCGACATCCCGCAGAAACCGATAGGCTTCCGAGAGATCGCGATGCTCCTCGTGGGAGAGAAATCCCTGGTCCCAAAGTCGCCGAAGGGCCTTCCGCGTGTTTCGCTCGCGGATTTTTGGGAATTTCCCGCCGAACGAGACCTGCAGTGACTGGACGATGAACTCGATCTCCCGAATCCCCCCGAACCCCAGTTTGACGTTGCGATGGTTCTGTCCCCGCGCCGACAGGGTCCGGTCGATCCGCTCCTTGATCCGCCTCACCTCATCGACGCCCCCGCGGTCCAGCGGCCGGCCGTAGATAAAGGGAGTCGCCGCCTTCAGAAATTTCCTCCCGAGAGACGGGCTGCCCCCGACAGGCCGGGCCTTGGTCAGGGCCAGCCGTTCCCAGGTCGCCCCGCGCGAGGCGTAATAACGCCGGAAGGCGTTCAGGGAATGCGCCAGGCTTCCCATCCGGCCTTCGGGGCGCAGTCTCAAGTCCACCCGGTAGACATACCCCTCCGGCGTCACATCGCTCAGGGCCGACGTGACTTTCTGGGAGAGCCGTTTGAAGTAGTCCTCCTTCGAGATCGCCCCGGACCGGGGGTGAGACCCCCCGCCGCGGTCGGACGCATAGAGATACAAGAGGTCCACGTCGGAGCTGAAATTCAGTTCACCGCCTCCGAGCTTTCCCATCGCGAGGATCGTAAAAACCGTCCGGATCTTTTTCCCGGACGACGACGTGTGATACGGGATTCCATGTTCCCGCCGCATCGCCCGTTCGGACAGCTCGCAGGCCTTCTGAATCAGCGTCTCGGCCAGGATCGACAACGCCTCCGTCGTTGCTTCGACGGCGGCCAGTTTTAAAAGGTCCCGAATGCCGATCCGGAGGATCTCCCTTCGCTTGAATATCCGGAGGATGTCCAGTTGCTTCGGCCCGGTTTTGAGATGTTTCAGCGCGCCGGCCAGGTCCCGGATCATCTCTTTTTGGGTCCGGTCTCTGTTCAGGATGCGGGGATCTGAAACCCAATAGAGATATTCCGGGTCCCGGATCAGGATCTCGGACATGAACGGACTGCCGCCGAAGGTTGCGGCCAGAATCTCAAGAACGCGCGGCGTCTCTTTAAGATAGGAAAACAGGTGGACCTTGTTGATGGCCGCCCGTGCGAACCGTTCAAAAAAATTCAGGCCCTGATCCGGATCGGCCGAGCGGGCGATGCAGGACAGAAGCTCTTCGATGATTTCGGCGAGGAGTTGTCGCGCGCGAGGATCATCCGCCATGGCCTGGAGATTGGCGTCGGCCTTCTCGATCTCCTTAAATCCGTACGGACTCAGCAGGGACGCCACTTGGTCCGACCCGAGATGGGGGGCCAGGAGAAGATCTTTCGGATGGGGTACCGTCACAGGACTCCGAATGGGCGTTAATTTTAATCTCCGACCTCAATCGACAGCAGCATCTTGATCCCGGATTTTTTCAGGGCCTCATCGCCCCACACATAGCCGATGGCTCCGACCTCCCGTTCCAGAAATTGAATCACCTCGGGAGAGGATTCCCGAAGGACCGGAGGAACCACTCCGTCCCTGAAGGTCTTTCGAAACCAGTAGGCCTCGTATTTCTGGATCGAGGTGCCGATCATAACCTCCACAAACCTCTTTTTTACGACCGGGTCGACCTGATCGACCGGCAGGATTCGGACCGATTTTTCCATCGTCCTTTCACCCAGGTATATTTCTTTGACCACCTCCCGCGTGATCCGATCGGCCGGGTAGGCCTTGTTCGCGATGATGACCAATTCCTTGGCCCCAACCCCGGCGCTTGTCGTCAGGAAGCCGGCGATTACCGCTGCACAGAGGAACCTCATCCGGTCCTTTCTTTGATCACTCCCCATGCGTGTCCGACGCCGGGACCCCTGATGAGAATCTAAAATCCGACGGCCCATTGAAGGCCATACTCATTCCAGTCAAAATCGCCCCACCGGACCTTTCTGGCCTCGGCCCGGAGGGAGCTTTTGGAACTCAACTCATACCGGACCCCCGCGATCGTTTTCGTGGTATCTGACGCGGCCAGGGCGATAAGGTAGGCGTCCTCTCCCGCCGCGCTTTTGACCGACATGGATTCGTACATGAAATACGGAACCCAGCGGTCTCCAATCATATACGACAACAATGCGTAGTAGGCCTGACTTACACGGGTCCCGCCTCCCGCAGCCGAGCGGTCCTTATCCCGGATGGCATAGTATTCCGCCGTCAATTCCAGGAATTCGCGGGCGTAGGTCAAATTCCCGGCCCAAATCGTTTGGTTGACGTCGACCGAGGGCAGCTGGAGGGCGGTCACGGCCGGATCACTCAGAATTCGGCTGAAATGCCCGGCCGCCCCCGCCGTCAGACCGGGGATCCCATCGGGTGAGACGGAAACATGGCCCCCCACGGATTTCCCCGGATTGTTGTCCGAGACGTTGTTGGGCGAGAGAACCGCCGCGGCGTCTTCCACCGTAATTTTCGGGCCGTTGCCCGTAAAGGCTCCGTATTCGATTCCCAACCCACCGCTTCTTACCCGGCCCGACAGGTAGAGGCCCACCGTATGCAGCGGCAGGATTCCTTTTTCGTCTTCAAACCGGAGGAACTGGGGCCGGCGGATGGTGGGCTGAATCTGGATTCCATGGTGGTAGGTGGGATTCCAAAATCCCAGGGGCGTATGAAAACGGCCCGCCCTTATTCGAAGGACGTCGCTGACGGTGTAGCCCAACGTCAGCCTTTCCAGGTCGACGATCCGCCCCTCTTCAATATCCAACTCAATCAAGACGTCGAACTGATCGAATTGATTCACCCCGAAAAAATCCAGGTCGCCCAGGACAAAATTTCCGTTCCGCCCCCCCCGGTCTCCCAGAACGGTTTCACATTCCTGGCGGGAGCACTCGGTAAACGAGACGTCCGAGAAGGCGCTGAGCTCAAACCCCGCGCCGGTGGAATCCGACAGAAAAAAAACAGCCGCGGTTATCATCCCGATTTCAAATGCCCTTTTCATCCTCGCGTCCTTTCCGGCCTCGAACGGTCCCTGCAAGGATTATGGATGACAAGAAATTTGTCAAGCCTTTTTATGATTTCATGTTCAACCCGCGGCGTCTACATTATCGCGGATCGGAGGGCCCGCGCCCGCCGATACCATTTGCTGGAGGAACCGGCGGACCCGGCGGGGATAACGGTTTGGGACTGTAGAAAGATCCGGAGGGAAAAAAGCGCCCAAGGAATTCGGCCGCCGGAGGGGCGGAGGGCGGACCGTTTTAGTGGCCCGGGGTAGGGGAGGGAGGGTGTCGGGGATCCGGTTCCGCAAACTTAAACCCCATTCCCCTCACCGTCAAGATAAAGGCCGGTTTGGAGGAGTCCGTTTCGATCTTGGCTCTTAAATTGCCCATGTGCACATCGATCACGCGGTCCACCACGCTCACGTCCTCATACGAATAGATCCCCTCGATCAACTGCTCCCGCGTAAACACCCGGCCCGGCGATCCGGTCAGTATCTGCAGGATTTTATACTCGTTGAC
>JACQHO010000031.1 GCA_016198945.1 Nitrospirota bacterium
GGCCGCGGCCCGGCCGAGTTTCATCGCCATCTCGGAGGTCATCGGCTCCTGATTGGCGATTCCACGGACGCCGTCCGGTCCGAATAGTTTCTTGGTCCGGCTCGGTTTCACAAGGATCCGTTTCCGGGGTTATCGGGGTTCATGCGCCGCATCTCCTCGCCCGTCGCGCGGTTCCAAACGAACCACGATCCGTCTGGGATTGATCTGTGTGATTTTGATATCCGCCGGGATCGTGATGGCGGACGGATCCACGAAAAGAACATTGTCGCCTTCCCGCGCGTCCGTCAGATCCAGCACCGCCCGGAGCGGTCGTGAGGCGACGCCCTGGAGAATTCGTTCACGGCCGATTATATGGACATTCACGTCGCCCATCATATCCCCGGTCACGACCAGGCCTGCCGGCACGTTTTTCAAGTCCAGCGGGACCGTGATGTCCATCTCGGCCCCCCCCGTGGCGTTGACATAAAACCAGAGGATCACCGCAAAGACTATGGAGACGATCTTGATCAGGATGTTGTCCAGCCACAGGGACTTCAATCGCTTCGAGGTCATTTGGAACGGACCGGAAAAAATTCCTTCAGCCGCTCGACGATCGCCCGTCCTTCCCGCTTGTCCCGGATGAAGATTCGGGTCAAGACCCGCCGGAGCCCGGCCGCGTCCAACTCCCGGGTCAGAGTGCCGCCGATGATCACCGAAATCGCCCCGGTCTCCTCCGAGACCACGATCACGACCGCATCAGTCTCCTCGGTGACGCCGAGGGCGGCCCGGTGGCGGGTGCCGAGCATCTTACTCACTTCCGGGTTCAGCGTCAAGGGGAGAAAACATCCGGCGGCCACCAGGCGGTTGCCCTTGATAATCACGGCGCCGTCGTGCAGCGGCGAATAGGGCATGAACAGGCTTAAGAGCAGTTCTTTGGACAGCGTGGCGTCCACCGCCACGCCCACTTCCACGATATCTTTCAATTCAGTTTCCCGCTCCAGGACGAGGATCGCGCCCATCCGCTTGTTGGCCATCAAGATCACGGCGCGGATGATCTCCTCCAGCGTGCGGGATTCCTCGCCGGCCGTCAGGGTCCGGCCAAACGGGTTCTGCCCGATCTGGGCGAGCGCCCGCCGGATTTCGGGCTGAAACAGGATGACGATCACCAGCACGACCTGCGCCCAGAAACTTGTGACGAGCCAGTCCACCGTGTACAGCTCGGCCGATTTTGAGATGACGGAGGCCAGCAGAAGCAGCGCCAGGCCCACCAACATCTGGAAGGCGCGTGTTCCTTTGAGAATGAGCAACAGCCAGTAAAGCACCATCGCGACAATGGCGATGTCCAGAAGGTCCTGCCAGCGGATGGACGTCAAGGTATCAATCATGCCGGAACCGTTCGATCGCCTCCACCATCCGGGCCACGCGGACCATGGCGCGGACGTCGTGAACCCGTACGATGGATGCTCCATGGAGAATCCCCGCCGCAACCGCCGCGGCGGTTCCTTCCAACCGCTCCGCCGCCGGCAGGTCGAGGACGCGGCCGATGAAGGATTTTCGGGAAGGGCCGATCAGGACCGGCCGGCCGAGCGACCGGAATTCCGACAGCCGGGCCAGTATCTCCAGGTTGTGCTCCGTTGTTTTTCCAAACCCGATGCCCGGATCCAGCAGGATCCGATCCCGCGCGATCCCGGACCGTTCGGCAAACCGGATTCGTGATTTGAAGAACGCCGTGATCTCGCGGACGACGTCGGTGTAGACGGGGCGGGCTTGCATTTCTTTGGGCGTTCCCTGCATATGCATCAGCACGACCGGAGCGCCCGTCTCGGCCGCAAGCGGCGCCATTTCAGGATCAAAACGCAGCGCGCTGATGTCGTTGATGATTCGCGCGCCGGCCGCGATCGCCCGCAGGGCAACGCCGGCTTTGGAGGTATCGATCGAGATCGGGACCGACAGGCGCTTTGAAAGATGCTCGATCACCGGAACGACCCGCCGGATCTCCTCCTCGGCCGGAACCGGATCTGCGCCCGGCCGGGAGGACTCCCCCCCGACATCAATGAGGTCGGCCCCTTCCTCGACCAGGGCCTCGGCCCGCCGGATCGCGTCGTCCGTTTTAAGAAACAGTCCTCCGTCCGAGAAGGAATCCGGGGTGACGTTCAGGATGCCCATGATGAGAACGCGCGGACCGAACGTCAGATTCAGTCCGGGTCCTTGAAGATGGAAGAGCGGAGGGCTGTTTTCGACCAGACGTTGCGACGGTTGGGGTGTCAATCCATCCTCCTCCGTTTGGATGTTCAGAATCAGAAAGCCAGTGAGGATGAACGATGGGCAGGTCGGATCTGGTCGGTACAGGGTGCCGGCTTAGGCCGAAGCTCCCGCAATCAGTTTATCGATCTCGGGCGCGTCCAGGACCTCCTTTTCCAGCAACGCCTCCGCGATCGCCCGCAGCGCCTTAATGTTCTCCTGCAGGATATTCTTGGCCCGTTCGTAGTTATCCGTCACCAGCCGTTTTACTTCGTTGTCGATTTCGATGGCGGTGTTTTCGCTGTAGTCGCGCCGGGTCGCGATCTCGCGTCCCAGAAAGATCTCCTCGTCCTTTTTGCCGAACGTCAGCGGCCCCATCTTCTCGCTCATGCCCCATTCGCAGACCATTTTCCGGGCCAGGTCCGTGGCCCGTTCGATATCGTTGCCGGCGCCGGTCGTGATCCGATTCAGAATGATTTCTTCGGCCGCGCGGCCGCCCATCAAAATGGCGATGTTGTTGAAGAGAAACTCGCGCGGAAAGGTGTACCGGTCGTCGGTCGGCAGCTGCATCGTCAGCCCCAGGGCCCGCCCGCGGGGGATGATCGTGACCTTGTGCACCGGATCCGTCCCCGGGATCATCCGGGCGACCAGGGCATGGCCCGCTTCGTGATAAGCCGTCGTCTGTTTTTCTTCATCGCTCAGGACCATGCTCTTTCGTTCCACGCCCATCAGAACCTTGTCTTTCGCCGCTTCGAAATCGGCCATCTCAACCGTTTTCTTATCCATGCGGGCGGCCAGCAGTGCGGCTTCGTTGACGAGGTTGGCCAGGTCCGCGCCGGAAAAACCGGGTGTTCCACGGGCGATCACTTCAAGATTGACGTCTCCTCCCAGGGGAAACCGTTTGGTGTGGACCCGCAGAACATCCAGGCGGCCCCGGACATCGGGACGGGAGACGACGACCTGGCGGTCGAAGCGGCCGGGACGAAGCAAGGCCGGATCCAAAACGTCCGGACGGTTGGTGGCCGCGATCAGGATCACACCGTCGGTCGTCTCGAATCCGTCCATCTCGACCAGCAACTGATTCAAGGTCTGTTCGCGCTCATCGTGGCCCCCGCCGAGACCGGCGCCCCGGA
>JACQHO010000030.1 GCA_016198945.1 Nitrospirota bacterium
AATCTTCATGGTTTTTCTCCTCCTTGTTGGTTATGGTTCATGGTTCACCGTTACACTAACTGTAACAAACGGGCCTGTTGACTGCCCTTCCGGATACCGGTATAATGAATTCACCTATGAACAAACGGCTGGATTTACTCGCAAAATATCTCGCGGATTTGAGCAAGATATTCTTTAGTGCCGTTGTTGTAAAACAATTTATCGAACGCAAATTTGACTTTCTCGAGTTTAGCATCGGATTTTTGAGCGCTGTTTCTTTATTCATCATCGCCTATTTTGTCCAACCAAAGGAGTAACCCATGACTTGGCTTTCCATTACCGGCTTAGTGCTTGTGGCTTTGGCCTTGGCCGCGCTGGCCATCGTCAAGTACCAAGAACACCATCCGAAAAAGTAGCGAAGTCATCTATCTACCACTTCTCATACCCTTTCGTGGTCGAATAGACAAGACCATTTGCAGTGTTGTATCCATATCGATTCCCGAACGGATCGATCGGATAACCGGCCTCATCCAACGTGGCCGTCTTTAAGTACTGATCCGTGAAGATCGTTCCTTTATTCATGGGGACGACGTACTGCTCCCGTATCAAGTCCCGAAGGTCGGCCGGGATTTTCTGCTTCGTCAGCACGTAGACCTGAACCGCCTTCCGGATATTTCCGATTGAAATCTGCAGTGCCACTTCCCGTGCCTCCTGCGCCATCCGCTGGTACTTCGGGATCAGCACCCCCATAAAGATCGAGATCAGGACCAGAACGATCAGCGTATCAACAATCCCAAGGCCCTGTTCCCCTTTGAGCCGCATCTATGCCTTAATTAAACCAAACTCAAAATCTCCCGCCATATTATTACGCAAAGCCCATGCCAATAGAATTAATTTTATAGCACGTATAATTTCAATATGTTATAGAATGTCGCCCGATAGAATTTTGTCGGCCTTGAGTAATCTCGTACACAAACGTCACCAATCTTACACAAGTCCATACTTCTTCATTTTATTGTATAGATGCTTCCGGCTGATACCGAGGCGTTTTGCGGCCGCGGCGCGGCCGCCCTGTTCGTCTTTTAACGCCTGCTCGATCAGCTTCTTCTCGATATCCGAACTGACCCGTTCCAGATGGCCGCGAAGGCCGCCCGTCCCGGTCGGTTCCGAAACGGCCTCGCCGGGCGGATGAACGGCATCCTGAAGATCATTCAGATCCAAAACCTCCTCGTCCGTCAACACGACCGCACGCTGGATGATATTTTCAAGCTCGCGGACATTGCCCGGCCATCGTTGACGGACCAGCCAGGTCAAGGCCCGATCACCGAGCCGTTTCACCTTCCGATTGAATCGTTCGGCGTAGAGTTTCAAGAAAGAATGGGCCAACGCCGGAATGTCCTCCGGCCGCTCCCGAAGCGGCGGAAGATGAATATTCACGACGTTCAGGCGGTAGAAGAGGTCTTCCCGAAACTTCCCGGCGGCCACGGCCTCGCCCAGATCCCTGTTGGTCGCGGCGATGATCCGGATATCCACGGCGATCGGTTTGATCCCGCCGACGCGTTCGATCTCCCGCTCCTGCAGCACGCGAAGGATCTTGGCCTGCATGCCCATCGGCATCTCGCCGATCTCGTCCAGGAAAAGGGTCCCCTCATGGGCCAGTTCGAATTTGCCGGGCTTCTGCTGATGCGCGCCGGTAAACGCCCCCTTTTCATGACCGAACAGCTCGGCCTCCAGCAGATTTTCCGGAATGCTGGCGCAGCTGACGGTGAGAAACAGCCGATCCCGGCGCGGGCTCTTCTGATGGATGGCGCGGGCCGCCAGCTCCTTTCCCGTGCCGCTTTCCCCCGTGATCAGGACGGTCACGTCGCTGTCGGCCACCTTGCGCATCCGATCGAACACCATTCGAACGGCCGGGCCGTCGCCCAGCATCGCCGGCGGGTTTTCACCCAGACGATTCTGAAGGGTTTTAACCTCCGCTTGCAGCCGGGAGCGCTCCGCGGCCCGCTTGATCACGATCCGCATCTCGTCCAGATCGAACGGTTTCGTGAAGTAGTCATAGGCCCCTTTCTGCAACGTCTCAAGGGCCACCTTCTTGGACCCGAACGCCGTCATGAGGATGACCAGAAGATCCGGATCCATCTCGCGCATCTTCTCCATCGCCAGCAGGCCGTTGAGACGGGGCATCTTGATATCCATCAGTACGATCTTAAACGCGCCGGATCGGAGTTTTTCAAGCGCCTCCCGTCCGTCCGAAGCCGTCTCGAAAGCGTAGCCCTCCTTTTTGAGAGCCTCGCTCAGGAAAAACCGCATGCCCTCTTCGTCATCGACGATTAATATTTTAGGTAAGGATTCCAAATGGGTTCCCGTTGTTTCGTAGGGGCGTGATGGATCACGCCCAAATCAGGGCGCCATGCATGGCGCCCCTACCGCCGTCATTTCACCGGCAGTTCGATTGTAAAAACCGTTTCGCCCTTGCCGCTCTCCACCTCGATCGTCCCGCCCTGCGCCGTCACGACCTGATGCGTAATCGCCAGACCCAGACCGGTCCCGCCTTCCTTGGTGGTATAAAAGGGATCGAAGATCCGCTTATAATCCGAGGGGGAGATCGTCGAGTTTGTGTTCGCGATCTCGATGGTCACGCGTCGCGATTCGGACGGATCCGGATTCACCCGCAGCATCGTCCTGACCCGAATCGTCCCGGTTTCCGGAATCGCCTGGACGGCGTTCCGAAGCATGTTCAAGACGGCCTGGAGCATCGCCTCCCGGTCCAGCAGAATGTCGGCGATTTTCGTGTCGTACTCTTCGAGGATCGTGATTCGTTTTTGGTTCCGTTCATAGCCGGACAGCTCGATGGCATCATGGATCAGCCGGTTTAGATCCGCCTTTTCCATTGCGCCGCCGGACGGACGGGCGAGGCGCAAAAGCCGCTCCACAACCGTATCCAGCCGGTCCACCTCGCCCACAATCGTCTCGGCATATTTCCGTTCCGAGGGCGAAGCGGCCGATTCCTGCAGGAGCTGGGCCAGTCCTTTGACCGCCCCCAACGGATTTCGGATCTCGTGCGCGACGCCGGCCGCCAGCGTTCCCAGGGCCGCCAGCCGCTCGGTCCGCTGGAGCTGTTCCTGCATCGCCAGCTTCGACACCATCTGATTGAACTCATCTCCGAGATAGACAAACTCCCCCGTCGCGTCGAGCCGTACGTTCATCTTAAAATTGCCGGACGAAACGCCGTGAATCGCCTCCTGGAGCCGCTTCACGGGCCGGACCAGGGCATACGCAATGAAGAGACCGGCCGCCAGCGCGATCAGGCCGCTGATCAGAAAGACCGGAATCATTCCGGTCACGGCCGGCGGGAACTCGGCAAGTCCGGCGGACCGACCGGACGCCTCGGACGAAAGGAACGCCCGTGACATCAGCGTGACCGCGATGTAAGTCGGCGCAAGAGAGAACAGGATCAGGAAGAGAGGGATGAAGAAGAACAGACTGAGCTGAACGCGTCGCTTGAACAGGAATGAAGACAGATTGCTCGCTGGAGTTCTATCCACCGCCGCCTTTGAAGACATTCATGAGGTTCCACCAGGGCATGAAGATCGCCAGCGCCAGAAAGAGGACGACCCCGCCGATGACGGCCAGCAACAACGGCTCCAGCGAGGTCGAGAGATTCCGAATCGAGTATTCCACCTCCTGGTCGTAGTAATCGGACACCTTCATCAACATCTCTTCCATTTTGCCGGTCTGCTCGCCGATGGAAACCATCTGGATCACGACCGGCGGAAAGATCCGGCTGACCTGCATCGGCTGGACGACGCCCCGGCCCTGCCGTGCGCTGTCCCGGATGTTGTCCACCACGCGTGAGATCACGGTATTCCCGACGGTCTGGGAGACGATTTCCAGCGTTTGCAAAATTGAAAGACCGCTGCGGGTCAGGGTTCCGAAGATGCGGGAGAACCGCGATAGAGCCGTCTTCAAGAAGATCGGACCGAAAACCGGCAGCCGGATTTTAAGTCCGTCCCACTGAAGCCGCCCCGCCTCCGTACGGAGGTAGGACCGGGCCGCGAAGACGGCAAGAACGATGACGGTCAGCATCAGCCACCAATAACTCTGAAAGGCCTGATTGATCCCGATCAGGATGCGGGTCGGAAGCGGCAGTTGGACTTTGAAGTTGGCGTACAAGGCCGCAAATCGTGGGATCACAAACTGCAAAAGAATAATGAACGCAACCGCCAGCGATCCAATCACGATCTTCGGATATCGGGTGGCGGCCTTGATCCGGGCTCGGGTCTCGGCCTCATGCTCCGCGAGGGTCGCCAGGCGCTGCAGTATCTCGTCCAGCACGCCGCCGGTTTCTCCGGCGCGGATCATGCTCACATAGAGGTTGCTGAAAACCGAAGGATGTTTCGCAAGGGCGTCCGAAAAGGAGCTGCCGCTTTCCACATCCCTGCGGACCTGCATGATGACGTTCTTCAGCCGCTTGTTTTGAGTCTGTTCAATCAGCGCTTCGAAGCTGGTCATGAAGGGCAGCCCGGCCGAGATGAGCGTGGCGAGCTGCCGTGAGAAGACGATCAAGTCCTGAGGGGAAACACGGATGAAGCGCTCGAAGAATTCGGCCGCGCCGACCCCGGGCCGCTGCTCCTCAATCGAAACGGGATGATAACCGAGATGATCGAGTTGCGACGCCACGGCGTCCCGGCCGGACGTCTCGATCGTGCCGGTGAACAAGGAACCGTATTTGTCCCGCGCGCGGTAGGTAAAAACTGGCACGCTATCCCTCGATTTCCTGGCTCACCCTCAAAACCTCCTCCAGCGTCGTGAGCCCTTTAAGAGCCGCCGCCAACCCGTGCAGCCGAAGCCCGGCAAACCCGGTCTGGATCGCCTGGTTCCGGATCGCGCCGGAAGAGGCCTTGACCACGATCAGATCTCGAATCCCTTCATCAATCGGAAGCAGTTCGTAGATCCCGATCCGGCCCGAATAGCCCGTGTGCCGGCATTGTTGACAACCGGCCCCCTTGACCAGGCGGATCTCTTTTTGCCCGCTCATGAGCTTGTCCAGATTCAGGGATTTGATCAGGTCCGGCGTCGGCGTGAACGGCGCCTTGCAATGGGCGCAGACCTTCCGCACCAGGCGCTGGGCCGCCACCCCGATGAGGGAGGAGGCGACCAAAAACGGCTCGGCGCCCATGTCGAGCAGCCGGGCCACGGCGCCCGCGGCGTCGTTCGTATGCAGCGTCGAGAAAACGAGATGCCCCGTCAGCGCCGCCTGAATCGCGATCGAGGCCGTCTCGGTGTCCCGGATTTCGCCGACCATCACCACATCGGGATCCTGACGCAGGATCGCCCGGAGGCCGTTGGCGAACGTCACGCCCGCCTTGGCATTGACCTGGACTTGGTTGATGTACTTGATCTGATACTCGACCGGGTCTTCGATGGTGATCACGTTTCGCTCGATGGAGCTGATGCGGTTCAACGCGGCATAGAGGGTGGTCGTTTTTCCGCTTCCGGTCGGACCGGTCACGAGAAGCAGACCGTACGGCCGGCGGATCATCTTTTCAAACCGGGCCAGGATATCGGCCGTCAACCCGAGATCCTCCAGGCCCAGCAGGATGCCGCTCTTGTCCAGAAGCCGCATGACGATCTTCTCGCCGAAGATGGTGGGCAGCGTGGACAGCCGGATATCCACATCCTTCTCGCCCACCTTCATCTGGATCCGGCCGTCCTGGGGAACCCGCTTCTCGGCGATGTCCAGATCGGCCATGATCTTGATGCGTGAAACGACGCCGGCCTGAAGATTCCGCGGCGGGGTCATCACCTCCCGGAGGATTCCGTCGACCCGGTAGCGGATTCTCAAAACGTCGGCGTCCGGCTCGATATGAACGTCGCTGGCGCCTTCGCGGACGGCCTGGGAAATCACGGTGTTCACCAGCTTGATCATCGGCGTGTCGTCCCCGACCCGCTGGAGATCGATTACCTGATCTTCCGGCATCACGCCGTAGCCCTGCACGTCGGCCTCTTTCACCGCCTCTTCCATCGTCGAGGTGCCGCCGTAAAAACGGTCGATCGACTTCATCACATCGGTCTCCGAGCTGACGACCGGTTGAATCTCCAGACCGGTCGCCCGCCGCAAGTCGTCAACGGCAAAAACGTTGAGAGGATCCACCATGGCGAGAGTGAGAATGCGGTCTTTTTTGAAGAGCGGGATGACTTGATGCCGGCGGGCCATCGTCTCGGGAATGATCTTCACCACGTCCGGATCGATGATGATGCTGGAAAGCGCGACCGGCTGGATGCCCATCTGCTTTCCAAGAACCTTGATGATGTCCTCTTCGGTGACAAATCCCATGCTCCGAACGATGATTCCGATACGGCCCCCGTGCAGTTTCTGCTCGGCCAGTGCGCGCTGCAATTGCTCGTGGCTCATCAAGCCTTCCGCAATCAGCATTTCGCCCAACATCTTCCGTTTTTGTTGCGGCAGGGGCATAACGAACGACCTCCGTAACCGGGGGGCAGATTTCTTGTCTGCCTGTAGTCGGTGAAGTGCAGCCGACTGCTGCGACACATCGGCTGCAAACCGCCGAGTGCAGGCCCGCAGCATGCAGGTAAGTCTGTCCCCAGC
>JACQHO010000040.1 GCA_016198945.1 Nitrospirota bacterium
CGCATCGCCAGCGCGAGATCATCCGACAGGTTGACGATCCGGTTCACCTTGACGCCGGCGGCCGGCTCGAATTCATACATCGTGACGACCGGCCCCGGATGGACCTGCGTCACGCGGCCCTCGATTCCATAATCCATCAATTTCTTCTCGAGGATCTGGGAGTTGGCCACCAGCTCCTCTTTCGAAATCCGGTCGGCCGTCGCGGGCGGATCCTGGAGGAGGGTCAGCGGCGGGATTTCGTAAGCGCCCTTTTCTTTCATAAAAGGCAGATCGGCCTGCTTGGGCGGCGACTTGGGCGGCGGGGTCGCGTCCACGATTTTAGGTTTTTGAGCCGGATGGCTCCGACGGATTTTCGTCTCGGTCTTCCATCGTCGGGACTGTTCGTGGTAAATCGTCGCCGTGGTCCGTGCCGATTCAATCAGACGGGCGGCGCCCGATGCGATCATTCCGACCGCGCGGCCGATCAGGCCCATCAGCGTCAACAACGAAAACGACGTGGTCAGCATCAGCGACAGAAACAACGCGGCGAACACGATGATGTGGGCGCCGATCGGGGCGAAATATCCCGAGAGCCAGTCCGCGGCGAGCTTTCCGATCAGGCCGCCCGCCTGGCCGGCGAGGATCGGGCCGTCGGAAAAGGACGGCAGGCTCGTCCATAAAAGATGCAACAAGGTCGTGAAGGAGGCCATCAACAGCAGAAAACCGGCAAGGGTCCAGCGGTGGACCGGAATCGGCTGCGACAACAGTTTTCGCCAGCCGATCAGGCCGCTGCCCAGCGCCAGAAGATAGGCGCTTCCGCCGATGAGCTGAAAAAGCCCGTCGGACAAATAGGCCCCCACTTTTCCGGCGAGGTTATGGACGGACGGATTGGATGAAACCGAGTTTAAGGACGGGTCGCGGGGATCGTACGAGAGAAGGCTGACAAACATCAACAGGCCGAGGGCCAGAAGGATGACTCCCAGAATTTCCTGACGGCGGTTTTCCGATCGGATTGCTCGGGCCATTAAACTGGAAATCTATCACATTCCGCCGGCAATTTCAAACAGTACTTATATTCAAGAAGGCGGCAGGCCCCTTTCATTATTTTAAATCCAATAAAACCGGACAATGGTCCGAACCCATGACCTCATTTAAGATATCGACATTCTTGATCTGCCCGACGATGCCCGGCGAAACCAGCACGTAATCAATCCTCCATCCGACATTTCTTTTTCGGGCGCCGGCCCGAAAACTCCACCAGCTGTATTTAATTTCATCCGGCTTCTTGTATCGGAAGGTGTCGACGAAATTGGCCCGGGTAATGTTGTCCATCCCATCAATCTCTTCCTGCATATATCCCGCGTTTTTATTGTAGTTTTCCCTGGGTCTCGCCAAGTCAATTTCTTTATGAGCCACATTGAAGTCACCACAGGCAATGAGAGGCTTCTTCTTTTCCAAACCCTTTAAGTACGACAGAAAATCTTCATCCCATCTTTGGCGGTATCCAAGCCGTTTTAATTCACTGCCTGAATTGGGCGTATAGACATTCAGCAGAAAATAGTTCTCAAACTCGAGAGCAATCACGCGACCTTCCCGGTCATGCTCTTCAATATCGATGTCCTTGCGCACAGACAAGGGTTTCATCCGAGTCAGAATGGCCGTTCCCGAATACCCCTTTTTCACCGCTGAATTGGTGTAAATGTGATAGCCGTTCATGCCGGTCAAGGCCTCGAGGACTTGATCGTCCTGGGCTTTGGTTTCCTGAAGGCAGAACACATCCGCGTCCATGGCCTCGACGGAAGCCGGAAAATTCTTTTTCATCACCGCACGAATACCGTTTACATTCCAGGAGACAACACGCATCGATCGGTCTCTCATTTAATCATTGTCCATGATTTCCATCTTTGGGGTCAAGTCTTCTTTTGGCTCATCTTTGGAGAAGCGTGCGAACCCGTTCAAATCGCCTGGCGTCTTCCGTGAAAATGTTATGTCGTAAGTGCGCACGGCCGTGCCCCTTACTTTGTCATTTCAAACAGTGTGTCGGCGAGAAGGGCGAACGCTTCGATCGAGAGCGTCTCAGCCCGGCGCTGGGGATTTCCGGCCGTGATCGAGGCGGCGTCCAGCGCTTCCTCGACGGCGTCGGCCGGAAAGCCGCCGTCTTTGAGCGCGTTCCGAAGCGATTTGCGGCGATGGCCGAATCCGGCACGGACGACTCGGAAGAAAAAAGTCTCATCCTTCACGGCGACTTTCGGGGTTGTTCGCATCCGCAGGCGGATGACGGCCGAGTCGACGCGGGGGGGCGGTTTGAAGCAGCCGCGAGGGACGATGAATTCCAGTCGAGGATCGGCATGGAATTGCGCGCCGATGGAGAGGGGGCCGTAATCCTTTGTGCCGGGTGATGCCGTGATCCGCCGCGCCACTTCCAATTGAAGCATCAGAACCATGCGGCTGACGCGGGAGCGAAGTTCCAGAAGACGGAACAACAGCGGCGTGGAGATGGAGTAGGGCAGGTTGGCCACGACGGCAAACGGTGCAGGAAGGTCTTCGAACGGATAAGTCAATGCATCGGCCTGGATGATCCGGACGTTGGGGGAATCTTTAAATTCTTTTTGCAGCGGTTCATCGAGAGAGCGATCCAACTCGATTGCGAAAAGCTTTGCGCCCGCCTCGTTCAAGGCGCGCGTCAATATGCCGCGTCCGGGTCCGATCTCGACGACCGTTTCGTCGGGTCGGATCCCGGCCAGCGCGATGATTTTCCGGACGATGTTCTGATCATGAAGAAAATGCTGGCCGAGCGCTTTGCGTTTGGATCGTATCATGTCTGTTTTTTTGATAGTGACACCGCCATCCGGATCGCTTCGATCAGGCTTCCGGGGTCGGCGATCCCTTTTCCGGCGATGTCATAGGCCGTTCCGTGATCGGGTGATGTCCGGATAAACGGAAGGCCGACCGTGACATTGACGGCCCTTTCGAACGCAAGAAGCTTGATCGGAATCAGCGCCTGGTCATGATACATCGCGATCACGATGTCATACTTGCCTTCACATGCCTGACGGATCAGGCTGTCGGCCGGAATCGGGCCGACGACGGGGATGCCGTCGTGTCGGGCCTTCTCCACGGCCGGCCGGATGACGGCGTCTTCCTCCCGCCCGAACAACCCACCCTCTCCCGCGTGCGGGTTGAAACCGGTGACGGCCAGTTGTGGACGGCGGATCTTGAAAAGCCGTACCGCGGCATCGTGCGCCAACCGGATCGCAGTTTGCACGCGCTCCCGAGTCAACTGCTCCGGGAGGTCGCGCATCGCCAGATGCGTCGTGGCCAGGAGGATGCGGAGTTGAGACGGGAGGCGTGAGGTGGAAGGCGTGAGGCGGCGAATCTCTTTTGGGAGGGGGGCGACCATCAGCATGCCGACCGCATTCACCCCGCTCAGTTCCGCCAGAAATTCTGTATGTCCGGGATAAGGATAACCGGCCGCATGCAGCGCTTCCTTGCTGATCGGGGCGGTTACGATCGCCGCGACGCGCCGGGCCATCGCCAGCCCGACGGCCGCCCGGATCGCCTCGGCCGAGGCCCGTCCGCCGGCGGCATCGGCCCGTCCGATCACCCGATGGGTTGGATCGACGTTTTTTAAATCCATCACATCGAGGCCCTCTTTTATTGAGACGGATTCGGGATCGGCGATGGACCGGATCTTTGTCGGGTATTTAAGACGTCGCGCGGCCTGCTCCAAAGTACTGTGAGCTCCGATCACCACGGGCCGGCAGATCCGCACGATCGGGTCGCGGTGAGGTTTTGAAAGGGCTTTGACAATGATCTCCGGGCCGATTCCGGCCGGATCGCCCATCGTGATCGCGATGATCGGCCCTTCGACTTTGCTCAGGGCGGATTTCATGGGGCGGCGTGAACGACGTGCTTTGCATCCGGTTCGACATGGATCACGACATCGGCCACCTCCGACATTTCCTTCTTAATCCGATCCTCAATCGCATGCGCGAGATCGTGGGCACGCTCGGTCGTCATGTCGGACTGGACCTGGACGTGGCAATCCACGAAGACATGGTTTTCCAGACCCCGCGTGCGGATGTTGTGACAGGATTTGACGCCCGGAATCCGCATCACGATCTCCCGAACCCGCCGGGGATCCACGCAGGACGCGTCGCTTAAGACGCGGGAGGTCTCGAGCAGGATCTGGAATCCCGTCCGTCCGATGAAGCCGGCGATCACGACGGCCATGATCGGATCTAAAATGGGGAAGCCCAGCCGGACGGCGATCAGGCCGATCAGCACGGAGACGGAGGAATAGACGTCGCTTAAGGTATGCATCGAATCGGCATGGAGAATCCCGCTTTTGAGCTCGGCGGACCGTCTCTGCTCGTACCGCGTCACAAACAGGTTGATTCCGATGGTGACCAGCATCACGCCGAAGCTCAACGCGGTGACGCGGGGGATGTTCGGGTCCATCAGGCGGGCGTAGCTGTTCTCAAGAATTTTAAAGCAGGCCAGGAAGAGAAAGACCGAGATGGCAAAGGCCGCAAAACTTTCAAATTTGCGGTGGCCGTAGGGATGTGATTCGTCGGGGGGATGGGCGGCCGCCCACATGCCGATCAGACCGATCACGTTCGATGCGCCGTCGAACATCGAATGCAGTCCGTCGGCCCACATGCTGAGACTGCCGGTCCAATGACCATACAGAAGTTTGGCTCCGGCCACCAGCAGGTTCAGCGCCAGGATGAACCAGAGGACATTTTTAATTTTGCGATCGCGCGTGGAGACCATTGGGTCTATTTGGGGATTTATTTCGGCAACTCCTTGAACCGGCCCTTTTGGTAAGCCGAGACAAACGCGCGGACCACGTCCGGGTCGAACTGAATTCCCGAGTCTTTCTGCAGGACATCCACGGCCACGGTGTCCGCCCGTCCCTTCCGGTAGTACCGGTCCGATGTGATGGCGTCGAAGGCGTCCGCGACGGCGATGATGCGGCTCGGGAGCGGGATCGCGTCCCCTTTCAGCCGGTCCGGATAGCCGGTGCCGTTGTAATGTTCATGCTCATGCCGGACCCATTTCACGAGGTGCGAGAACTGCTTCACCTGCTCCAGGATATGAACGCTGTGCAGCGGATGTTGTTTCATCGCATCCCATTCATGATGGGTGAGTTTGTCCGGTTTGAGCAGGATCTGTTCGGGAACCCCGATCTTGCCGACGTCATGCAGCAGCGCGGCCAGCTTGATCTGCTCCACCTCCGCCGCCGGGAGGCCGAGCTCCTCCGACAGAATGGCCGAAACCTCCGAGACGCGCAGCGAATGCAGATGGGTGTACGGGTCCTTGGCGTCGATGGCCATGACCAGCGACTTGACCGTGCTCAGGAACAGATCCTTCACCTCGAAGAAGAGACGGGCGTTCTCCAGCGCCACGGCCGCCTCGGCCGCGATCGCCATGATGAGCTTCAGATCGTACGTCGTGAATTCCCGGCCGTCCGGCCGGTCGCTGACGTTGATCGTTCCCAGCGCTTTTCGGCCCAGGGTCATCGGGACGCTCATCAGCGATCCGATCGGATAACCGACCGGGACAAAGTCGGGATCCTGTCGGACGTCGCAGACGATCAGGGGCTGTCCGGACTGGGCGACCCGCCCGGCGATGCCCCGTCCCGGTTCCAGTTGAAACGGCGGATGCCGGCGGCCGTCCCGGCCGACCGCGATCTTTGAGCGAAGAGCCCCGGTCTTGTCATCCACCAGAAGGATCGCCAGATTCTCGGCCGGAAGGACGGATTGAACCTCGTCGGCGACGATCTGGCAGATCCGGTCCAGATCGGACTGGGCGCTGAGCTTGATGGATAAATCGTACAGCAGCGCCATCTCTTCGTAGTTTCGGATGATTTCAGCCGACAGGTTGAAGAGCTCATATCCCGCTGCCAGAAGATCCTGAAGGTGGTCCCGGATCTGCCGGGCCTCCCGCTCCTGTCGGCCGGCGGCCTCGGAATCGGACCGCTCGCTTATGAACCGGATCAGGAGCAGTCCGACAGCGGTTTCCTGACAGAACAGGGGCGCGGCATAATGGGGGAGCGCGGGATGGCGAAGGATCGGGTCCGGGCCGCTTTGCCGCAAGCCGGTCTGAATCAGATTCGAATCGGCCTGAAACCCGTCCGGCATTGGCGTCCCTCGGCCCGGGGCCGGGACCGGTTTCCCCTGCGCGTCCAAAACGGACAACACGACGGAATGATTCTCGGCCGCTTGCTGGACGAATCTCCCCAGGCGCTCCGGATGAAGCAGGTCCGTGATATGAAAAGGGGCGGCCGTCATGAATTCCCCGCCGGATTGGATTGATCCCGATCCGGTCCTCCGGTCGATGCCTCGACTTTCGGAGCGGCATCGGCATATCGCAGTGCTTCCGACCAGACGGGGAGGGTAAAATGGAACCGGCTTCCCTTTCCAGGCCGGCTCTCGCACCAGATCTTCCCGCCCAGATAATGGACGATCTCACGGCAGATGGCGAGTCCCAGCCCGGTGCCTCTCGGTTTTCCGCTCCGGGTGTCTCCCAGCTGATGAAACTTGTCGAAGATTTTCTCGAGATCCGCCGCCGGGATTCCGATTCCCGTGTCGATGACCGAGATGCGGACCATGTCGTCTTCCCGGACGCCTTTGAGCGAGATGCTCCCGTGGTTAGAAAACTTGATGGCATTGCTGAGCAGGTTGTCCAGAACCTGAATCAGTTGGTCCGCGTCCCCCCGCACTCGGGGGAGATTTTCCGGAACGTCCACCTCAATCGGAAGATTTTTCTCCAGCGCGATGGCCTGGAGGGACTTCACGGCGCGGACCGCGACCTCCTGCGGCGAAAGGGGCTGGATATGCCATTCGGTCTTGCCGGATTCGATCTTGGAAAGGTCGAGAATGTCGTTGATCAGGCGGGTCAGGCGCTCGCTCTCTTCATGGATGATCGAGATGAACTCCTGCTGGGTTTTATGGTCCACGTCCTCATACGACAGCAGAATCTCGGTAAATCCCTTGATCGAGGTCAGGGGCGTCCGCAGCTCATGAGACACCTTGGAAACGAAATCCGATTTGAGCTGATCCAGTTTCTTGGTCTGCTCGAACAGGCGGATGGTTTCGACCGCGATTGCGACCTGTTCCGTAATCGGGATCAGGATCTCCAGATTGCGTGCCGAATAGGTTTGGGGGCGGCGGCTGATCAGATTCAAGGTTCCGATCGTCTTGTTTTGGGATAGGATGGGGACCACGATGTAGGAACGCATCCCCTCGGCGGCGAGGAGGCGGTCTTCATAAAAATCGCTCGCCTCAAGCACATCGGTCCGCAGATACGGCTGCTGGTGGTCCACGACCCACCCGATGGCCGTTCCGGTTTTCGGCCTCGGAAGATCATGAGTGACCAGGGGGGTGTTTTTCGTCTTGATCAGCCGGAGCGCGATCTGCTGCCGGGTTTCGTCCATCAGGGCGACGCTGATTCGGTCGTAATGGAGCAGCTTGGTGATCTCGTCGCAAAACGATTCGAAAATCTGAGTGATATTCAGCTTGGAACTGATAATCTGGGTGATTTTGTTCACCACCCCCAGCTCCCGGGTCCGTTCGGCCACCTTTTGTTCGAGGCTGCTGTAAGAGGCCTGCAGCTTGATCGCCATTTCGTTGAACTCGTCCGCCAGCTCCTGGATTTCATCCCCGGTGGAAATCTTCAGGCGGTGGTCGAGGTTCCCGTACCCGATCAGCTTGACCCCTTTCTGGAGCTCCCGGACGGGGCGGACGATATGGTCGGCCGCATAAAAGCCGAGAAACAGCAGCAGCAGGGTCCCCAGGGCGCCCAAAAGAAGAATCCAGTTCAGAAGTGTGTTGATCGGCGAGTAGGTCTCGACCGGGTTTTGGCTGGTGAAAATATACCATCGTTTTCCGCCGAAACTATCGGGATGGATGTCCCGGGTGAAATGGACCGGCGCGAAGCCGTTGATCGAATTTCGCCCGCGGTAATGGACGTCCGCGGGAGTGATCGCCCAGCCCGGTTCGTCTTTGAAGATCGCATCCATCAATTCCGGTTCGAGGGTGTGATTGCGGATCAAGAAGACGGGGCAAAAAATCAATGTTCCATCCGAACTGGCCAGCATGGTGTGGTCGGACTTGGCCATATGGACCTGGGTGACGGCCTCAAAAAACCGCTTGATCTGAAGATCCGTTTTGATCGCCCCGATCGCCCGGAGACCCGTCGCATCCATGATGGGGACGGCGATGGACAGGGTGTAGAGAGTCTCGAACTCCTCCGTGGCCTCCTGGGTGGTCTGAACGTCCGAGATGTAGACGCCGCCGCGGCCCCGGCTGAAGGCGGCCTGCCACCAGGGCTCGTCGCCGTAATAGATCTTGGCCGGTTTTGCATCCGCGCTGACCAGGATGCCGCGCTGGTCGGTGACAAGGATCGCGAGGTGTTCCGCGCGATCGCGGGGGTCCCGGAGAGACCCCTTGATATAATCGGACGCCGGATTATTTAGAAATTCCCGGACAAAAGGATCGTCCACCCCCTTGCTTTTTTTCCACATTTTTTTAAGGGTTTCGATCCGGTTGTCAATGTCCGCTTCGGTCATTCGCCGTCGGTAATAGACCGCATTGGCCATTTCGACGCCGGTCCGCACATCGGATGAAAGGGCCAGCAGCGAGGTTTCCTTGATGTTCGTTTCGACCAGGGACCAGATCTTGCGGCCGGTCTCGGTCGCGATTTCACGGTACTGGGCCCCGATCGTGTTTTGGAAATGGAGCCGGGCGACCCAGTAGGTGGCCGAAAGGCCCAGGAGCACTACGACCATGCCGATTCCCAGAATCGAAAGCGTGATCTTGGTCTTGAAACTTTTTTGGATTCGCGGGAAGATCATCGAGGGACCGTCCGGGATCCCAGAAGCGTCTTGACGCGCGCCAGGACCTGTTGGGGGCTGAATGGTTTGATGATATACTCATCCGCGCCGGCCGTCCGGCTTTTTTGCTTATCGTCCTCCTGTCCTTTCGCGGTCAGCATGATGACATGAATCGAACGCAGAAGGGGATCCTGCTTGATCTGGGCGCAGACTTCCAGTCCGGACTGCTTGGGCATCATGATATCCAGGAATAGAACCTTCGGCCGGTGCTGCCTGGCTTTCTGAATCGCCTCTTGTCCGTCCTTGGCGATATCAAACGGGATGCCTTCCCGCTGAAAAATATAAGATAGAGAGCGGACGATGTAGGGTTCGTCGTCCGCTATGAGGATCTTCACGGAGTTCAACGTTCAACCTTTCCCTTGACATCCCGCGACTGGCAAAAAAGTCTTTAAAGTGAATGGAGTAGGCCAAACCATTCTATCATCGAGGCCCAGGGTTGTCAAACGGGAAAGGGGCGGGTGAATTAAGGACCATCCAAGGTCAGAAGAATCTTGATGCCCGTTTCATTCCGGGCTTCATCCGCCCAGAGATAACCCAGGGCGCCGTCCTGTTCGCGGACGGTTTCGATCACCTCCCTGCCGTCGCTTTTCAGCAGCGGGGTAAACCCTCCGCTGCGGAACAGCCGCTGGTTCCAGTGGTCGATGTATCGGTCCCGCGTCATCTGGATGACCTTTTCAAGGAATCGTTTTCGGATCGGCTGATCGTCCCTTTGGTCCACCGGATGAATCCAGAGGTTTTCTACGATGTTGATCTCGCCGAGGTAAATAGCCTTGAGCTCCCTCGGGGTCAGCCGGTCCTTCGGAAATCGCGTCCCGGCGATGATGACGATCGCTTTTTCCGGTTTTTCTTCAACGGCGGAGGTCTGCGAGGCCGCTTGCCCGGTCTCCAGAAAGAGGATCGGCAATAAAACCGCAATGGAAAGTTTTCGCAGAGCGTTTTTCATCGTTAAAATCCAAAGGCCCATTGAGCCGCGTAGTCGTTGTACCGATCCAGCCCGACCTGATCCACGACTCTCACCTCCACCTTCAGCGCGCTTGCAGGATTGAACGAGTATCTCAGACCATACAGCCACCGGTTCAGATCCGCACTGCCGAGCGCGATGAAATAGGGATCGCCCGCCTCGATTCGGACCTGTTCATATCGAAGGTAGGAAAGGAATCGCTCCGTGAGGCGAAAGCCGGCCTGTACATAGTAGGCGATGCTGGTGAAGGTTTCGGTGTTTGTTTGTGACGGCTTGTCGAGAATACGGTAATATTCCGCCAATAGCTCAAGACCGCTTGAGTCGTTTTGAAAGTCTTGATAAAACAGATCCGCCCCGATAATCGACTGATCGATTTCCTGGGTCGTTGGAGGCGACAAAGACGTATCGATGATCTGGACCTGACTCACATTGCCGAAGATCCCCAGTCCCAACCCCGCCGGGAACGAGGGTTTGAGGGTCAGGTTTGCCGAGACGGCCTTGTTCTTGTTGTTGTCCGAGACATTTCCCGGATTCAGCACAAAACGGCCGTCATCATATTCGATATGCGATCCGTTTCCGGCCATGAGGCCGTACTCGATCTCGGCCGGGGAGGCGGCGATCCTTCCGGACAGCCACAAGCCTACGAGATGAATCGGAAGGATCCCGCCATCGTCTTCAAATTCGAGAAACGCGGGGCGTCCGATCGTGGCGGGAAAGAGAGCGGCGTGATGATAGGCCGTATTCCAGTATCCGAGGATGTTGTGAAACCGGCCGGCGTGAAGTTGGAGCGCATCGCTGTGGAAGTATTCGATCTGGAGGCGCTCCAGATCGATAAAGAACTCTCCCATTTCATCCGATTCGACGACCAGCTCGCTTAAGACATTCAGCCGGTTTTCAAGCGGCTGGGTCAGAAAAAAATCAAGCTGGCCGAGGCCGAATGATCCGTTTCGGCCGTCCGGATCAAGACCGGGATCGACCGAGCTGCGGAGATAGGTGATATCGGCGAAGCCTTTTAACTCGAATCCCCATGCGGATGGTTCGGTTTGACCCGTCATCAGAATCAAAAATCCGATTCCAATGAGTCTGCCCAAAGGTCTCACGACCGACATGGAATCCCCCGAACGAAACGGACGGTCTGAACAGGGACGGTCTACCCGAAAACATACAATACGTAGGCCAAATAGAAAGACAGGCAAAAGATCAGGTGAACGGGACGCCACCGAACGTGGAGCCGGATAAGACTATATAGCACAACGGCGGCCAGGATCGCAAGCCCGGCGCTGGCAAGGCCATAGCGGTCCAGTTGCCAGGACGTCCCGATGAGCCCTACCGAGACGGGAAAGGTGCTCTGGAATACCATCGCCCCGGTGATGTTGGCCACGGCCAGCGTGTCCTTGCGCTGCGCGATCCAGATCAGGCTGTTCAATTTCTCGGGAAGTTCCGTGGCCACCGGCGTGATGAAGAGAGACAGAATCAGCGGCGAGACGCCCCAGGCCTGAGCCGCGCCTTGAACGCCCGCCACAAAAAAATGGGCGCCGCCGATAATCAGCCCGAATCCCAGGGCGGTTTGGGTCAGGATCAGGGCGGTATGGGGGTTATTGTTGATTCGGGCCGGGCCGCGGGAAAGGATCAACGGCTCCAGATCGTCTCCCACGGCGCCCTCTTTCATCAGGACTCGCCGCAGATAAAAAACGTACAATCCGATCAGAACAGGCGCGGCGGTAAAATGAGCCCATCGGACGGATTCCCCCGCCGGGAGCAGCGCCATCAGAAGAGCGATTCCGTAACAGGTCAGGAAGAAACCCAGATCCATTCGGACCCACGGGGCGTTCAAAGAAATTTCGGCCGACCGTTTTCCCATCCGTGAGAAAAAGAGGACGCCCAGTCCCAGGAGCGGAAGGGTCAGGCAGGTCAGCATGAAGGGGGCGCCGAGAATCGCTCCAAGGCCGACCCCTTCCCGGCCTTCGCCGTCCCCGAAGAAAATGGCGATGACCGGGACCATGGTTTCCGGCATGGCCGTCCCCACACCGGCCAGAATGCTGCCCACGACGCCCTCGGAAAGATGAAGCCGTTTCCCGACCCATTCCACCCCGTTTGTGAAGAGATAGGCCCCGCCGAGTATGACCAGCAGCCCCAAAAGCAATAGTCCGGTCACGAGGCGCCCCCGGTCGGGTTGGATCGGGGGCTGCGGGAAGGCGGATTGAGCGTTTCTTCCAGTTCATCCATGATCTGTCGGAGCGGCAGACCGGTTTCCTGGGCGATTCGTTTGCAGTCCTGGTATTCCGGCAGCCGTTGTTGAAGGCCCCCCGACCGTGTGACAACCTTGACCTGGACGGGGCCGAAACGAGTTTCGGCCGTCTGGGAAGCGCGCGGCAGTTTGCGGCGCTGGACATCGATCTGGCGGATGCCCAGGGTGGTCGTTTCCCGGAACACGATCTCGGACAGGGCCGCGGCCTGATGCTGTTCGGCCAGGACGCTCAACAGGATCCCGGGGCGGCCTTTTTTCATCGTGATGGGGGTGAGATAAACATCCATCGCGCCGGCCGCGAAAAGCCGTTCCATCAGGTGTTCGTACACTTGAGGATTCAGGTCGTCGATATTGGTCTCCAGCAGAATCATTCGCTCCTCATGGGTGATCTGCTGGGATTCGCCCACCAGCATCCGGAGCATGTTGGGCCAGTTGGGGAATTCGCGGCTCCCGGCGCCGTACCCGACTTTCTGCAGTCGCATCTCGGGAAACGGGCCGCCCGTCGTGACCAGCGTGGTGATGATCGCGGCCCCGGTCGGCGTCGTCAGCTCCTGCTGCGGCCCGCTGGAATAGACCGTAAAGCCCCGGACCAACTCGGCCGTCGTGGGCGCCGGCACCTGGACTTTTTGTCCGTGAACATCGACCACGCCGCCGCCGAGATTTAAGGACGATGCCATGACCTCATCAATGCCCATGAGGCTTAAGCCCAGGACGCAGCCGACGATGTCGATCAGCAGATCGAGGGCTTGCTCGGCCTGAAAACGAAGTCCTTTGGCCGAGCCATGGGCCTTGATCTCGGCCTTGATCCATCGCTCCAGGATCGCCTCGACCGTTTTTTTGGTCGAGTCGTCGAGCCGGCTGTGGCGGATCACATTTTCCAGCTCCCGGATTTCATATGATTTCTGTTTTTGAGGCTGGACATGCACGTCCACCTTCGTTCCGATGAAAGGGCCCCGCTGGGCCGAACGGGTCTTCAGCTCAAACCCCTTCAAGGGAAGCTGATTCAGCCGCATCTTGAGGCGGGGGAGTTCCAGGCCCGCGTCCACCATGGCGCCCAGGATCATATCCCCGCTGACGCCCGAGAAGCAGTCGAAATAGGCAATCTTCATAACACCTCTCTTTTATAGGGGCTCGCGTCGCCCCCTCCGCCGGCTAAGCCGGACGGAGCCTCCCCCTCTCGCTCGCCTTGCTCGCTGGGTAGATACCCACGTGTGAGGGAAGTCAGTTATGGTTCGTTATTTCAAATTTGCCTGCATGCTGCGACACATCGGCTGCAAACCGCCGAGTGCAGGTTCGCAGCAGACATGAAATTTCAAATCGTTGTTCTCAGGATCCGATGCGCCAGCAC